>JAOTYW010000017.1 GCA_029861705.1 Flavobacteriaceae bacterium | reverse complement strand
ATTCAGAACCGACCAATCCACGGAAAATTTCTTTTATCAAGATTGCCGGTAATGTAGATATATCTGTAAAAGATAATTTCCTTTATGCCGATAGTCTCACCGATCTGATCGTTCTGGATATTTCTGATCTGGAAAATATTCAGATCGTGAATCGCTTGGAAGATGTCTTGCGAGACAATGTAGTATGGCCTGCCGAAGCTGAGATTTTTGAATGGGAAAACATTGATTATGAGAATGAGATCCTGGTAGGCTGGGAAGTTGTCAGCGAACGCAGGCGTGTTCAAGACGTTGAGCAGCGCTTTGTTGACCTTGCTTTAGCAGAAGCAAATGACGCTGGGAATACGGGCCAGGGAGGTTCGCTTGCCCGGTTTAAGATCGTAGGAGATTATTTATATGCAGTAGACAGTCATACTATTAATGTATTTGGTATTTCCGACCTGGCCAATCCGCAGGATATGGAAGATGTCTATGCAGGTTTTGACATTGAGACCATTTTTAATAGCGGAGATCATTTATTCCTCGGTAGTATGCGGGGCATGTACATATACGATATCACTACCCCTGAAACACCCACCTTTGTATCGGAATTTCAGCACGGCACGGCTTGCGACCCGGTAGTTGTAGATGGCGACTATGCCTATGTGACCCTGAGGGGAGGAAATAACTGCGGTGCACTGGAAAGTGGATTATTCATTGTTGATATCAGTACAATCATGGCCCCGGAACTTAAAACGATCTATCCAATGGACGAACCTTTTGGCTTAGGGGTAAAGGATGAAAAACTATTTATATGTGATGGCGCATCAGGTTTAAAGGTCTATGATAAAACAAATGTAGACGAGTTAGTCTTGCTGGACCACTTTGAAGATATAGTGACATTTGATGTGATCCCTTTAGAAGATCACTTATTAATGGTAGGGGAAGAAGTGCTCTACCAATACGAATATTTACCAACCGGGATCAACCTGCTCAGCAGCCTGGACCTGGATTGAATGTTGTACTAATTAATTGGAAACATCTCCCGTCGTGGAGATGTTTTTTTATGCGCTGTTCTCAACGCCCCGGAAGGCAAATCAAAAAATTCACATACTTTTGTCCTTCTTAAATAGATACATGTCAAAGAACTTAGTCATCGTCGAGTCGCCTGCAAAGGCCAAAACCATTGCCCGTTTCCTGGGAAAGGATTATACGGTTGAATCGAGTTTCGGACATATTGTAGACCTTCCTTCAAAGGAGATCGGAGTGGATGTGGAGAACGACTTCGAGCCTAAATATATCATAGATAAAGAGAAAAAGGCCATCGTTAAAAAACTTCAGGACCTGGCTAAGAAAGCAGATATGATCTGGCTGGCCAGTGATGAAGACCGGGAGGGAGAGGCCATATCCTGGCATTTAGCGGAGACGCTTAAACTGGGGAAGGATAAAACCAGGCGTATCGTCTTTAACTCCATTACCAAGAAGGCCATTCAGAATGCGATCGAGAATCCCAGAGACATCAATTACGATTTGGTTAATGCCCAACAAGCGAGAAGGGTTTTAGACAGATTGGTGGGATATGAACTTTCGCCAGTCCTTTGGAAAAAAATCAGACCGGGATTATCTGCTGGCCGCGTTCAGTCTGTTGCCGTGCGCCTGATCGTAGAACGGGAGCGCGATATTGAAGCATTCACACCTAAGGCGTCTTATCGTGTTGTCGCAGAATTTAAAACAGCGGAAGGAAAAGTGTTTTTGGCCAAATTGGACAAAACGTTTGCAACCAGAGAAGAAGCGCAGAGCTTTCTGGAAAAAAATGTTGATGCTGGCTTTTCAATCACAGCCTTAGATAAGAAACCGGCCAAGAAATCACCTTCAGCACCTTTTACAACCTCTACTTTACAACAAGAGGCATCCAGAAAATTATCCTATTCCGTTGCCAGGACAATGCAAGTGGCGCAGCGACTCTATGAAGCGGGTTTGATCACATATATGAGAACGGATAGTGTAAATCTCTCCGGAGAGGCTATTGAATCGGCAAAAAATGCGATTATAGATCTGTTTGGAGATTCTTATAGCCAGGTACGTTCATATAAAGGAAAAACAAAAGGAGCTCAGGAGGCCCATGAGGCCATCCGTCCAACTGACATGTTGAGGCAGTCTCCGGAAATAGCAAAGGATCAGGCAAGGCTCTATGAATTAATATGGAAGCGCACGATCGCATCTCAGATGAGTGATGCGCAATTGGAGCGCACACAAGTTCAGGTAAGTTGTAATTCACATGACGATGACTTCAATGCCCAGGGTGAAGTAATCAAATTTGATGGCTTTTTAAAAGTATATCTGGAAGGAAAAGATGAAGAGGATGCGACCGATGATCAGCAAGGGATGCTGCCTGCACTTTCAATTGGAGAAGCTGTTAGACCAAATTATATACAGGCTACAGAGCGATTTTCAAGGGCGCCTTATAGATTTACAGAGGCAACCCTGGTTAAGAAGTTAGAAGAGCTCGGTATTGGTCGACCCTCAACATACGCCCCAACCATTTCTACCATTCAAAATAGAGGCTATGTTGAGAAGGGGACGATAGAAGGCCATGAGCGTAAATACACCCAGCTTCGTTTAGAGGGTGGCACTATAACAGCTCTGAATATGAGCGAACAAATTGGGTCAGACAAAGGAAAATTAGTACCGACGGATATTGGTATGATCGTAACCGATTTCCTGGTTGCTCATTTCGCAAATATCCTTGACTACAATTTTACAGCTCGGGTGGAGAAAGACTTTGATGAGATCGCCGCCGGAGAAGAGGATTGGCAAAAAGTGATGCGTACTTTTTATAAGGATTTTCACCCGATGGTCCTTGACGTAGAGGAAAATGCAGAGCGCGCCAGCGGGGAACGCGTCCTGGGTACCGATCCAATTTCGGGAAGACAGGTAGCGGTGCGATTGGGAAGATTTGGACCTATGGTTCAGATCGGTAAAGTAGAGGACGAGGAAAAGCCCTTGTTCGCAAGTTTGTTGCCGGATCAATCCTTGAATACGATCACCTATGATGAGGCAATGGTTTTATTTGAATTGCCAAGAAAGCTCGGGACGTATAAAGGTGAAGAAGTAGAGGCCAATGTTGGGAGATATGGTCCTTACATCAGATTTGGAGAAAAATTTGTGTCCCTGGAGAAAGGGGAAAGTGTTTTTGAGGTTGATATGGAACGTGCCGGAGAATTGATCCAGGCCAAAGAAAAAGCGGATGCACCTATTGCCGTATACGAGGGGAAAGAAGTAACCAAAGGCAAAGGTAGGTTCGGCCCATTTATTAAATGGGATGGCATGTTTATCAATGTGAATAAGAAGTACGATTTTGACAATTTATCTGAGGCCGATATCGAAGCCCTGATCGAGTGGAAGAAGCAAAAGGAAATTGATAAGCTTGTTCAGGAATGGCCGGAGGAAGGGATCAAAATTGAGAAGGCACGATGGGGCAGGCATACATTAAGTCAGGGTAAGATTAAAGTGGAATTAATGAAGGATGTAGACGCCAAGGCAATGACGCTTGAAGAGGCAAAAGCTTTGATCGAACAAAAGACACCAAAGAAAAAAACAAGAAAGAAAAAAGAGTAATTTCGCTCTATGGCATTTGATTTCCTGGTTCCTGTGGGTAAAAAAGTACTGGCTCATTGCGAGCTGCTTCCTCCTCAGGCAATTGGCAAAAACATACAGATCCACACAGAAAAGGATGGACTGCCCGTCCTGGCCAATGCTACCTTTGCCCTTTTGGGGGTAAACGAATCCCGAAATGCATTTGAAAAAAAACCACACCCCTTGGATATAGGCGGTGTACGCCTGGCATTTTATAAACTCTTTATGGGGAATTGGAATGCGACCCTGGTAGACCTGGGGGATATTGACGAAGGGGAAACAGTAGAAGACACGTATTTTGTGGTCAAGGAAATCGTAGCCGGACTCCTGGAAGAGCGAATTATTCCTATTATTATAGGAGCTACCCAGGATATTACCTATCCAACGTATCGGGCTTTTGATGGTATAAGGGATATGGTAGAATTGGTCGCTATTGACAGTCGTTTCGATTTTGGCGCTGATGAGGAGCTTATTTCTTCACATTCGTACATGAGTAAGATCATTACAGACAAACCCAACAACTTATATAATTTTACGAATATTGGGTATCAGGGCTATTACAATGCACAGGAAGAGGTGGATTTGATGGAACGATTATTCTTCGAGGCATATAGACTGGGAGAGGTGGCTGCGGATATTACGAAGACTGAACCTATTCTTCGCAATGCTAACCTGATCAGCCTGGATATGCGTGCTATAAAAGGCGCAGAAGTAGGCCTTGAAACCTCATTTTCACCGAATGGATTTGATGGAAAAGAGATCTGTGCTATTGCCCGTTATGCGGGCATTAGCGACAATGTCAATGTGTTTGGGATCTACGAATGCGAAAATAGTTCCTTGGCCTTCCAATTAGTTGCCCAAATTATCTGGTATTTTATGGAGGGCCATAACTACCGGGTTCCTGAATTCCCAAGTGAAAAAAACGACAATTTTACCAAGTTCATTGTACCTACAGAGACAGAACAGCTTATCTTCTATAAAAGCGATGTCACGGAACGGTGGTGGGTAGAGGTCCCATCTGTTGTCAGCCTGCATACTAAAACCCACTCAAATGCGTTATTACCTTGCACTGAACAAGACTATTTGGACGCATGTGACCAGATCATTCCTGAAAGGTGGTTCAAGGCCTATAAAAAAGGCTTCAATTAATTAAACATTTATTTAAGCGCTAATACTGCTTTTATACAATAATTTATTCAAAACACTGTTTTAGTGAATAATAATTGTAAAAACTGCTATTAGTTCAAATCGAAATTTAACCTGGATTATGAAAAAGCTTTTATTCCTATCTATAGCATCTGCGCTTGTTCTGAGTAGCTGTGGCAACAAGACAAGTGGAGAACTGGTGGGCGCCCAAGGAAAAAAATGGCACCCGGAAAAACCATATGGAATGGAATTGATTCCCCAAGGATCATATATTATGGGAAAAGCAGAACAGGATCAGGCATATGCTCAAAATGCCCCTACCAAAACGGTAACTGTTCGATCTTTTTACATGGATGACACCGAAATAACCAACGCCGAGTACAGACAGTTCGTTGAATGGGTAAGAGATTCTATTGTTAGAACAAAATTGGCCATTCTGGCTGAAGAATTAGGTATCGGTCCTGAAGAAGGCGGGATTGGTGATTATACGTTTAAGGACGCCGATACCACGCGCATGTCTGAATACGATAAATACATGATGGATAACTATTCCGGATTAGGTGAAACAGGATATGAGGGTCGAGCCCTTAATATGGATGAAGACCTCATATGGGATACATCTGATTATCCGGATCAGTACTACGCAGAAATAATGGACTCAATTTACCTGCCGGAGGAAGAATCCTATAACGGGCAGCGTACGGTTGATGTCACAAAATTAAAGTATAATTATAAGTGGATGGATATTGAAGCTGCTGCACGCTCCAGAGAAGGACGCAGAAAAGACTTTATCCGTCAATCTACTTTAGAGATATATCCAGACACCACAGTTTGGATCCGCGATTTTGAATATTCTTATAATGAACCTATGCACAATGATTACTTCTGGCATGATGCCTATAGTGATTATCCCGTTGTAGGTGTTTCCTGGAGTCAGGCAAAAGCATTTTGCCACTGGAGAACGAAGTATAAGAATGACGATCAAAAACAAGCCGGAAAACAATTTGTAAACAGATTCAGATTACCTACGGAGGCAGAATGGGAATATGCAGCACGAGGTGGTATCGAAGGCGGAACATACCCTTGGGGTGGTCCGTATGTAATTAGTGATACCGGATGCTACATGGCCAACTTTAAACCTCAACGTGGAGATTACGCAGCAGATGCTGCACTTTATACGGTAGAAGCGAAATCGTATGAACCCAATGATTTTAACCTATATAATATGGCTGGTAATGTATCGGAGTGGACTAACTCCAGTTTTTACCAGGGATCTTATGACTATGCTTCTACGATGAATCCAAATGCCGATTCGAATAACAACAACCGAAAAGTTATTCGTGGAGGATCCTGGAAAGATGTGGCGTACTTCCTTCAAGTGAGTACCCGCGATTATGAATACAAAGATTCTGCCCGTAGTTATATTGGGTTCAGAACTGTACAGGATTACATGGGTGAAGAGGATACATCACAATAACCAAAGTACATTAAATCAAATTTAACCAAATACTTATTATTAACATTAAACTAAAATTAAATTTAAAATTATGGCACAATCTAAATCAACAAAGAAGTTATTCAACATGGCCTATGGCCTTGGAGCTTCGGTAGTAATTATCGGGGCGTTGTTTAAGATTCTTCACTGGGAATTTGGTCCACTTACCGGTGGTCTTCTCCTTGCTGTTGGTCTTATTACAGAAGCTTTGATCTTCGCGATCAGTGCATTTGAACCAGTAGACGACGAATACGATTGGTCGTTAGTATATCCTGAATTATCAGGAGGTGCTTCTGGTGGAAAAAATGGATTACAAGAGGCTCAAGAAGCTGAAGGTATGTTATCTAAGAAATTGGATGAATTACTAAAAGAAGCCAACCTTGATGTTGAGCTTATGAACAGTCTTGGAGACAGCATTAGAAATTTCGAAGGTGCGGCAAAAGGTATTGCCCCATCCGTTGACGCTATGGAATCTACACAGCGTTATTCTGAAGAAATGTCTGTAGCTGCTTCTCAAATGGAGTCTTTAAACAGCCTTTATAAAGTACAATTAGAAAGCGCAAGCCGTCAGGCTTCCATCAACGAAGAAGCTATTGCTAACGCTGGAGCTCTTAAAGATCAAATGGAATCTTTAGCTTCCAATCTTTCTTCATTGAATGGAGTTTACGGTGGCATGTTATCAGCCATGAGTAGTAAATAATTAGTTCAATTATTGATAACCCAAATCAAGTTAATTTAAAAAACTAATTAGAAACCATGGCAGGAGGAAAATTGTCACCACGTCAGAAGATGATCAACTTAATGTATTTGATCTTCATCGCAATGCTGGCGTTAAACATGAGCAAAGAAGTTTTAGCTGCATTCGGATTAATGAATGAAAAGCTAGAAGCTTCTAATACAAAAACCACTGAGAATAACATAGCTTTCTTAACCGGTTTAGAAACTAAAGCATCTGAAAATGCGGAAAAATATGGTCCGCTATTACAGGATGCCAAGAAAATAAAGGACATGTCTGCAGACTATTTCAATTATCTGGAAAGTCTGAAATCTGAGATGATCAAGGATATTGAAGATCCTACAGATTATCAGGTGATGGACAAGGCCGATTATTTAGATCAAAAATTCTGGCAGGGAGATAACCTGGCCCCTGGGGGTAAAGAATTTATGAAACGATTAAATGACTATCGCGATCAAGTACTAACTGTATTGCCGGAGAAAGGGATGGAAGAAGTGAAAGCTGCTGCCAAAGCCCGATTTGAAACTGGCGATACCAACGGTAAAGTAGAGCGTCGTGATGGTGTAAAAGTAGATTGGCTCAAATACAATTATGAGGGATTCCCTCTGGTTGCCTCTTTGACCAAGTTAACGCAGCTTCAGGCTGATGTTAAGGCCACAGAACAGGATGCATTGAAATCCATGTTAGAAGGTCAGTTGACCAGTGAGATCTCTATGACTAATTATACAACCTTGCTTGAGCAAGAGAAGTCGGCTTTCTATGCCGGTGAACAATTCTCAGGTGCAGTTGTATTAGGTCGTAAAGATGCTACTACACGTCCAAATGAAGTAAATCTAACCCTTGACGGGCGAAAGCTTACAGAAGGAAAAGATTACGAAATCAAGGACGGACAAGTTAAATTAATGGTAAGTGCCGGAGCACCCGGAGATCATAAGATCGAAGGTAATCTAGCATTCATTCAGGATGGAGAGCGCACTGAAGTACCTGTTTCATCTACTTTTGCTACGATCACTAAGCCAAATGCGGCTTTGATCGCTGCAGATAAGATGAACGTTGTGTACCGAGGTGTAACCAACCCAATGTCTATCTCTATTCCTGGTATACCTAACAATAAGGTCAGTGCTTCAGCACCGGGACTTAAAAAGGTTAGCGGTAGCCGCTATGCCATGAATCCAAGTACCGGACGTACTGTAACAATTACTGCCTCAGGAACATTGCCTGACGGACAACGTGTATCTTCTAGATCTGAATTCAGAATTAAAGATATTCCTCGTCCAGCTGGTTCAGTTCGAGGGGAAACCGGTAGTTCGAAGATGCCTAAAAGAAACCTTGAAATCTCTACAATTGGAGCCCTCCTTGAAGATTTTGATTTTGACCTTAACCTTGCGGTTAGTGGATTCAAATTCAAAGTCCCCGGACAGCCAACTGTTAGCGTAAGAGGAAACAAACTGGACGCCCGTGCCAAGTCGGCCCTTAAACGTGCCAAGCGCGGTGATGCCGTTCAGATCTTCGATGTACAAGCATATATTACCAATAACCGAAGTTATAAATTGAAAAAGGTTTCTCCGATAGTTGTGGAGTTAACCAATTAAGACTAAATCGTAAACTCATGAATTGGAAGCATGTTTTAATTAGTGGAGCAGTTGCCATACTTCCGGTAAGTATATGCGCTCAGGCAAATATCCTGAACGCTAAAAAACCGGAGGATATAGGTGTCAAAACCGAAGAGCAAAAAGCTAACGACAATGACACTCCACTGGAATATAGTTATGTTGATGACAGGGATATCCTGTGGTCAAAAACCATTTGGGAAGTAGTAGATCTGGATGAGCGTGTAAACTTTCCACTCTACTATCCCACAGATACCATTGATATAAGTGCAGACAGACGGTCGCTTTATGATGTCTTTATGAAGAACATTCAAAACGGCAAACTGACCGATGTTTATGTAGATTCCTATTTTACTGAAAAACGAAAGTTTGAAGACCTGGAAGCTACCCTGCAGAAGGTGGATACGACAGACCTAGGATACGAGCAGATCAATGCTGGTGAACAGATCTCTGAAGAATTCATTAACCGCAGGTCTCTGACTGCCGCTGATATTGAGGAATACAGGATCAAAGGTATCTGGTATTTCGATAAAAGACAGGGAGAATTAAAATATAGATTGCTGGGTATTGCACCTGTTGCACCTGACGTCAACTTTATTGATGACGACTCTATGGATCCTGCGGACGCCAAAGTAGAATTATTCTGGGTTTGGTATCCAAGTGCCAGGCAGATCCTGCATGATGCAAAAGTGTATAACCAACGCAATTCTGCACAGCCCATTTCCTTTGATATGCTGTTGAACGCAAGACGTTTTAACGGTGTTATCTACAAGGAAGAAAATGTTCACGGGGATCGAACGATCCAGGATTACATTACGGATAATGCCTTGTTCCAGCTTCTAGAAGCTGACAGGATCAAGGAGGCAATCCGCGATCGTGAGCAAGATATGTGGGCCTATTAATTACCTGATCTGAATTCCAATTCATACCAAATTAACATCCCGGCAGATCGCCGGGATGTTTTTTTATACAAGACTTCCAGCCTTAGTACCTTTGCTCTATGCTGGATTATCTAATTGTCGGACTTGGACTAGCCGGAATTTCTGCCTGTGAAGCTCTTGAACAAAACGGACATAGCTTTCACGTCATCGCCGACGGCAAAAAAATGGCCTCTACCGTTGCAGGAGGGATCTATAACCCAGTCGTCTTAAAAAGATTTAAAGCCGTTTGGAAAGGCGATACATTCCTGGATCACGCACTGCCTTTCTACAGGCATCTGGAAAAAAAGTTGGATGCAAAATTTCTTGAGGAGTCAACCGTAAAAAGGCGCTTTGCATCAATAGAAGAACAAAACCGCTGGTTCGAAGCAGCCACTAAGCCCGACTTAAAGCGATTCCTGTCGTCAGACATCTTGCAGAACGCTAATAATGCCTTGATCGCTCCATATGGGCTCGGGAATGTACTTGATACCGGCCGGGTAGATGTACCTAATTTGATCAAAGCGTATCAAGGCTATCTTGACCAGCAGGGAAAATATAGCCTGGAAATTTTTAAAGTCAGCAAACTGAAAATATCACCAGACGCGATCAGGTATGGCAATCTGGAAGCGAAGACGATTATTTGGGCCCTTGGGCACCGCCAGGCTGCGTTCAGCTATTTTGACCATATTCCTTTGGTTGGAAATAAAGGCGAGCTCATCATCATAAAAGCCCCGGAACTAAAACTTTCCTCTTTGATCAAAGGCCCGGTCTTCATACTACCTATCGAAAAAGACTTCTATAAAGTTGGGGCGACTTACGATCGCTCGGATAGAAGTTATGAATCTACAAGCGAAGCAAGGAAACTACTTTGTGAGCAGTTGGAAACGATGATCAGTTGCCCTTATGAAATTGTACAGCAGGAGGCGGGCATCAGACCTACGGTTCCTGACCGAAGGCCTTTATTAGGCAGGCATCCTCAATTCAATAACCTTGTGCTTTACAACGGGCTGGGTTCGAGAGGTGTCTTGATGGCGCCCTGGTTGGGAAGGCATTTATGGGAATACCTCGAAGAAGGAAAAGACTTGATTCCTGACTTAGATATTAAAAGGTTTGAAAAGAGATATCAGCCTGTTTGATTGATAGTGGCTTCCGGATGATAACTGACAAATAAATTGATCCAAATATTTCTTGAGAGCCGGACGATGAAGGGAAGCGTTAAGACCAAGGTAGATACAATGGCTATAAACGTTACAGGTAAAGAAGCATTTAGAATGACAAAGCTTATAATAAATACAGCTATTGCAATGGCAACGCCAACTGCATAACTCACGTACATGGCGCCATAAAAGAAAGAAGGCTCCATCTTGTATTTGGTGTGACAAGAAGAGCAGTGATCATTCATCTTAAAAAGTCCACCTATTCTATACGGATTTCGGAAGATGTACATGGATTCACTATGGCATTTCGGACAAGCCCCGGTAACGATGCTGTAAAGTTTGCTTCCTTTTTTAAACATTTGCAGGATTTTTGTTAAAAATAGCGTATTCTTAATCACCCTATTGTAACTCGTGTAACACATGTTGAGTGTAAATCAGCTTTCTAAATCTTTTGGTGGCCAGGATGTTTTTGATAAGATCACATTTCGGTTAAACCCTGGTGACCGCGTAGGCCTAATCGGGAAGAACGGGGCCGGAAAAACTACATTGATGCGAATGATAGCCGGCCAGGAAACTGGAGATGGTGGGACAATTGCAATCGATAAAGATATTTCCATCGGTTTTCTGAAACAGGATGTGGATTTTGAAGATGGCCGCACAGTTATGGAAGAAACCTGCCTGGCCTTTACAGAACTCCTTGCATTGGAGCAAAAGATAGAAGAGATCAATCAAAAACTGGCGGAACGAAGTGATTATGATTCGGATGGGTATGGACGCTTGATACATGACCTTAGTGAATGTAATGAACGCTTTGAAGTGGCAGGCGGATATACGTATAAAGGAGAAACCGAACGTGTTTTAAAAGGCTTAGGTTTTGAAACTTCTGATTTTGAACGTCTGACAGAAACATTTTCAGGGGGCTGGCGGATGCGGATCGAGATAGCTAAATTACTACTTCAGAAAAATGACATTCTTTTGCTCGATGAGCCAACCAATCATCTCGACCTACATTCCATTATCTGGCTGGAACAATTCCTCGCCCAGTTTGGAGGAGCTGTAATGCTGGTTTCACATGATCAGATGTTTTTGGATCGGGTGACCAATAGAACTATTGAGATCAGCCTCGGACAGATATATGATTATAAAAAATCATATTCAGAATTTCTTGTGCTGCGGGAAGAGCTCAGGGAACAACAACGGAAAACCAAAAAGAACCAGGAAAGGGAGATCCAACAGGCAGAGCGACTGATCAATCGATTCCGGGCTAAATCTTCTAAAGCAGCAATGGCTCAATCTCTTATCAAGAAGTTGGATAAAATGGAACGGATCGAGGTAGATGAAGTAGACCAACAGGTCATGAATGTGAAATTTCCCCAGGCCGAAAGGAGCGGCAAAGTGGTAGCCGAATTAGACGGACTCACGAAACGATTTGATGATAAATTGGTGCTGGAGGATGTGGAGCTTCGGGTAGAGCGGGAACAAAAGATCGCTTTTGTTGGAAGGAATGGAGAAGGTAAGACAACCCTGGCCAAGATCATAGTTGGGGAATTAGGGTATGAAGGTGAATTGAAATTGGGGCATAAAGTCAAGGTAGGCTACTTTGCCCAGGACCAGGCAGATCACCTGGACCCTTCTAAAACAGTGTTGGAAAGCATGACTGCTGCGGCTACACAACACAGCAGGACTAAAGTCAGGGATATCCTTGGGGCTTTTCTTTTCGGCAGTGAAGAAGTAGATAAATATATACGTGTGCTCTCAGGGGGCGAGCGCAACAGACTGGCGCTGGCACGTATGCTGCTTCAGCCTTTTAATGTTCTGGTTATGGATGAGCCTACCAACCATTTGGACATCGCTTCCAAGAATGTTCTAAAGAAGGCACTTAAAGATTTTGAGGGCACATTGATTATTGTATCTCACGACCGGGAATTTATGCAGGGGTTGACAGACAGAGTCTATGAATTTCGGGATCGGAATATTAAAGAATACCTGGGGGATATAGATTATTACCTGGAGGAACGGGAAGCGGAATCATTTCGCGATATCGAAAAACAAGAAAAACAAACAAAGAAAATCGCTGATAAGAAATCAGGGTCTTCTTCCTACCAAGGTCAAAAGCGACTCAAATCTTTAAAGAATAAGTTGAATTCGCTCGAGAAGAAAATAGGTAGTTTGGAATCTGAAATCGCTTCAATGGATCACGCTCTGCATATGAGATATGATGAGGTTGCATCCGATCCATCATTCTTTGATCAATACCAGGAGCATAAAAACGCACTTGAAAAGCTTATTTTTCTCTGGGAATCTGTAATGATTAAAATGGAAAAAAGCAGGAAAAACCTTCACTAATTATCGTAATAAAAAACGCTACACCACAGAATTTGATGGTTTCACAACAATAGTGGGCAAATTTTCGCTAAAAATCTCACTTTGTAGCGTTCTTACTATATATTTGTAAGTAATATCTGATACATTTAAGATGATCGACACTAAACGAAATAACTGGCGTCTTGTTAAAATGCTACTTTCCTTTATATTTAGTGGTGCTTTTCTTATAAACTTCACTTACGCAGAAATACCACAGAATGAAAGACAAGCATTGGAAGATCTGTACCGCAGTACAAACGGAAATCAATGGATCAGGCAATGGGATATGAAGGAAACTGTCAACCAGTGGTATGGTATTACAGTTTTTAATGATCATGTGGTAGAGATTAATCTTACGCGGAATAATTTAACGGGGCCACTACCTGAAAGTATTGGGCAGCTAGCCCGATTGCGTTCCTTGAATTTAACTTTTAATAATATTACCGGAGAGATCCCTGTAGGGATTACAAATCTTACAAGCTTGCGAATCCTACGATTGGAAATGAATAAGATCGATGGAAATTTGCCCGAAGATATAGGGAATATGAAACAATTGGTAGTGTTCTCTGCGTTCAATAATTTCATTACCGGAAAAATTCCAACCAGTATTGGTAAATTAACCAATCTCAAAGAGCTTAATTTATCAAGTAATAAATTATATGGTAGCATTCCGAGTGATGTAGGGATGTGTGTTCAATTAAAAATCCTGGGGGTTTTTGATAATCAATTGGATGGCTCAATTCCATCCTCAATCGGACGGTTAGCCCAACTTCAGGAGCTGGTTTTATCTAACAATCGAATAGGTGGAGAGATCCCTATTGAAATTGCCGATCTTCATAATATAAAAGTCTTTCAAATCCAGAACAACAGCTTTGATTCTCTTGAGAACATGAAATATTTGAATACACAAGATATGTTGGCCATGGATTACGATAAAAACAACGGGTATAAACTAGATTTAAAAACCTTAAAGCTACCTAGAAAGGGCAAGATGGCAGATACAAAATTTGTAGATGATGACAATTAGCAGGTATAACTCTTATTAAGTTGAAATGAAAAATGGATGCTCTCGCATCCATTTTTTTGTCTATTTTTTATCCAATTTACCTTTCTTCTGAACATTGCTCATAAGCTTATAAGAGCGTACCTTTGAGACATGGTTTCGGTTGCTCCTTACACCCCAAAAAATAAGATCAGGATCGTTACAGCGGCTTCGCTGTTTGACGGCCATGATGTTTCTATAAATATTATGCGAAGGATCATACAGGCTACGGGGGTAGAGGTGATCCATTTGGGGCATGACCGAAGTGTTGAGGAAGTTGTAAATACAGCGATCCAGGAAGATGTTCATGCCATATGTATGACCTCCTATCAAGGCGGTCATAACGAGTATTTTAAATACATGTACGACTTATTGAAGGAAAAGGGTCGGCCAGACATTAAGATATTTGGCGGTGGCGGAGGTGTGATACTGCCGGCAGAGATCAAGGAATTAATGGACTATGGGATCACCCGTTTGTACAGTCCGGATGACGGGCGTGAAATGGGGCTTCAGGGAATGATCAATGATCTGGTCTCGAAGTCAGACATACCACTCGGGGATCAACTCAATGGAGAAGACAAGGAACTAAAATCAAAAGATCCGAAAGCCATTGCCCGATTAATATCGGCTGCAGAAAATTTTCCGGAGAATGTAAAGGATATCCTTGAAACCATTCATAAAGAAAACAAGGCGAAAAATATCCCTGTTCTTGGGATCACAGGGACAGGTGGCGCAGGAAAGTCGTCATTAGTAGATGAATTGGTAAGACGCTTTCTGGCCGATTTCCCGGAGAAAACAGTAGCCATAATTTCTGTGGACCCGTCCAAGCGCAAAACAGGTGGGGCTTTGCTGGGAGATCGCATTCGAATGAATGCAATCAATAACCCCAGGGTATATATGCGCAGCCTGGCTACCCGTCAATCCAATCTGGCCCTTTCCAAATATGTAAATGAAGCCGTAGAGATCGTCAAAGCGGCCGATTTTGACCTGGTCATCCTGGAGACTTCCGGGATCGGGCAAAGTGATACGGAGATCATTGAACACAGCGATCTTTCCCTATATGTGATGACACCGGAATTTGGCGCTGCCACCCAGCTTGAAAAAATAGACATGCTGGATTTTGCCGATCTCGTAGCCATCAACAAATTTGACAAACGCGGAGCGCTGGATGCCATTCGGGATGTCAAAAAACAATACATGCGTAACAACCAGTTATGGGATACGCCTCAGGAAGATCTGCCAGTTTATGGCACGATCGCCTCTCAGTTTAATGATCCGGGAATGAATAATCTGTACAAGGCAGTCATGGATATGCTTGTCGAAAAAACAGGGGCGACTCTCCGATCAGATTTCAGCATCAGTATGGCGATGAGTGAAAAGATATATATCATTCCTCCGGCGCGTACCCGGTACCTTTCAGAGATCGCTGAAAATAACCGGAAGTATGATGTGGAAACTTCTGACGCTGCCGAAGTTGCTCAAAAGCTTTACGGGCTTTATAAAAGTATTGAGACGATTAGCAATGAGTCGGTGAGCCTGGATCGCAATGGACTAAGCGTCGGAAAAACAGCGAAGGAAAATAAAGAATTAATATCCCTGCTCCTGGCAGAATTCGATAAAGTAAAGCTAAACCTGGATCCACACCACTGGGAACTCATCCTGAATTGGGAAGCAAAAAAGCAGCGCTACAAGAACCCCGAGTTTTCTTTTAAGGTCAGGGATCGCGAGATTAAAATGGCCACGCACACGACTTCTTTATCGCATCAGGATATACCAAAAATAGCCTTACCTAAATACAATGCCTGGGGCGATATTTTGCAATGGAGCCTCCAGGAGAACGTACCGGGGGAATTTCCCTATACGTCCGGACTTTACAATTTTAAACGCACTGAAGAAGATCCAACACGGATGTTTGCCGGGGAAGGGAGTCCGGAACGCACTAATATGCGTTTTCACTATGTGAGTAAAGAAATGCCAGCTAAAAGACTTTCAACGGCCTTTGATAGTGTAACCCTATATGGCAATGATCCGGATCATAGACCCGATATCTATGGCAAGATCGGGAATGCCGGCGTTTCTGTATGTTGCCTGGACGACGCAAAGAAATTGTATTCGGGCTTTGAGCTGACAAACCCAATGACGTCTGTTAGTATGACCATCAATGGGCCGGCACCTATGTTGCTGGGTTACTTCCTGAATGCAGCTATCGACCAGGAATGTGAAAAGTACATCAGGGAGCACAGCCTTGAAAAAGAGGTCGAAAAGGTACTTAAGGAGCGTTATGATAAGAAGAATTTAGAAAGACCTTCTTACCGCGGTGAGCTTCCGGAAGGCAATGACGGACTCGGGTTGCTTTTATTGGGTATTACCGGCGATGAGATCCTGCCTTTAAAAGTTTATGAAGAGATCAAGGCAGCTACCTTTGCAAAAGTTCGAGGGACAGTACAGGCCGATATACTAAAAGAAGACCAGGCGCAAAACACCTGTATTTTTTCGACAGAATTTGCCTTGCGCCTAATGGGCGATGTACAGGAATACTTTATACAGCAAAAGATCCGGAATTTTTATTCAGTATCCATTTCTGGCTATCACATTGCCGAAGCAGGGGCAAACCCTATTTCCCAATTGGCCTTTACCTTGTCTAACGGGTTTACCTATGTGGAATATTATTTGAGCAGGGGAATGGATATTGATGAATTTGGTCCTAACCTCTCTTTCTTCTTTTCTAATGGTGTAGATCCTGAATATGCCGTTATTGGGCGTGTAGCACGTAGAATCTGGTCTAAAGCAATGAAGTATCTCTACGAGGCAAATCCGCGCGCACAGATGCTTAAATATCATATTCAGACCTCTGGACGCAGCCTTCATGCCCAGGAGATAGATTTTAATGATATCCGTACCACATTACAGGCACTTTATGCTATTTACGACAATTGTAATTCCCTGCACACCAATGCCTATGATGAGGCCATAACAACACCGACTGAGGAATCTGTACGCAGGGCAATGGCTATACAGCTGATCATCAATAAAGAATTGGGATTGGCCAAAAACGAGAATCCGCTACAGGGGTCATTTATCATCGAAGAACTCACAGATCTTGTCGAAGAGGCTGTATTGATTGAGTTTGACAGGATCACCGAACGTGGCGGTGTACTAGGTGCCATGGAGACCATGTACCAGAGAAATAAGATCCAGGAGGAAAGCCTGCATTATGAGACCTTAAAACACAGCGGGAAGTATCCCATAATAGGGGTTAATACGTTTTTGAGTAGCAAAGGCTCACCGACAATTTTACCGAGAGAGGTAATTCGTGCGACCGAGCAGGAAAAACTGGATCAGATCAATACATTAACTCAGTTGCATTCAGCCATGGATACAGACGAACTGATCCTGGAGTTACAAGAGGCAGCTGTTCAAAATAATAATATCTTTGCAGCTTTAATGAAGGCGACCAAAAAGTGTTCTTTAGGGCAGATCACCAAAGCCTTGTTCGCCGTAGGCGGGCAGTATCGCCGGAATATGTAAACACTAACAATATAATTAGATTGTAATATGAAAATACTAGTCTGTATCAGCCATGTGCCGGACACAACTTCCAAGATCAATTTTGCAGAGGGAGATACTAAGTTCGATTCTAATGGCGTGCAATTTGTAATTAATCCCAATGATGAATTTGGCCTTACCAGGGCCATGTGGTTTAAAGAAAAACAAGGGGCCTCTGTAGATGTAATAAATGTGGGCGGCCCTGAAACTGAACCTACTCTAAGAAAAGCATTGGCCATAGGAGCAGATAAGGCGATCCGTGTGAATACCGAAGCCAAAGATGGCTACCAGGTAGCCGGAGAATTGGCAAAAGTGGCACAGGATGGCGGATATGACCTGGTCATTGGCGGTCGTGAATCTATTGATTATAACGGCGGGATGGTTCCGGGTATGGTAGCAGCCATGATGGGAGCCAGTTTTATTAATAATTGTATCGGATTGGAAGTCGATGGAACTTCTGTTACAGCCACCAGGGAGATAGATGGAGGGAAAGAATCCCTCTCCACATCATTTCCATTAGTCGTAGGCGGACAAAAAGGTATCGTCGAAGAAAGTGATCTTCGTATCCCAAACATGAGAGGGATCATGATGGCGCGTCAAAAACCGTTAGAAGTAGTCGACCCCTCAGGGGTTGCTGTAAAGACTGATGCAGTACAATTTGAAAAACCTGCACCCAAAGGGGCGGTAAAATTGGTTGATCCCGAAAATCTGGATGAACTGATCAGCTTACTTCATAATGAAGCTAAGGTCATTTAATTAGTAGAAGTGTTACAGAAATAGAATAAAGAAATATGTCAGTATTAGTATATACAGAAACAGATCAAGGAAAATTTAAGAAATCGGCCTTCGAGGTTGCCTCTTATGGCAGTGCCCTGGCAGAAAAAATGGGAACAAACGTTTCAGCTGTAGCTTTTAATGCAGGAGATGCTGCTACCATTGGCGCCTATGGAGTTGAGAAAGTACTCGATGTTTCAGAGGGCTCTTTTGAAAACTTTACCGCAGCCAAATATGCCAAAGCAATTGCAGCTGCGGCAACCCGGGAAAATGCAACTATAGTTGTTATTGGCTCAAGTGCAAACAGTAAATACCTGGCGCCCTTATTGGCCGTTGAACTTCAGGCAGGATACGCATCTAATGTAATTGCGCTGCCGGACGATGTGTCGAATTTTAAAGTGAAACGCAATGCCTTTACCAACAAAGCATTTACTTACACGGCAATAAGTTCTGATGTCAAGTTAATAGGTGTATCCAGTAATTCATTTGGTGTCACAGAAAAAGGAGGTTCTGCTTCCGTTGAATCTTTCTCACCGGAAGTTGCAACAGATGGCGTCTCTGTCGAAGGACAGGATAAGGCAGCCGGAAAAGTCACCATTGCCGATGCCGATATTGTAGTCTCCGGAGGCCGTGGTCTCAAAGGCCCCGAAAATTGGGGTATGGTAGAAGAATTAGCAGAAGTATTAGGCGCAGCCACAGCTTGCTCTAAGCCAGTATCTGATATGGGATGGCGGCCACATTCAGAACACGTTGGTCAGACCGGCAAACCGGTTGCATCCAATTTGTATATCGCTATCGGGATCTCGGGGGCCATTCAGCACCTTGCCGGGATCAATGCTTCCAAAGTTAAAGTCGTCGTAAATACAGATCCTGAAGCACCTTTCTTTAAAGCTGCAGATTATGGTGTAGTAGGGGATGCTTTCACTGTAATACCAGCCTTAATTGAAAAGCTTAAGGAATTTAAGGCTGCGGGTTAACTTTGATTAAATAGGATATTGAAACCGGCCCCTGTGGCCGGTTTTTTTATGCCCTTCTCAAGCTGTCAGAAAATTCTTTTGTCCTCCTGACATATATCATAGTATATACAGAAATGCAGCAGTAAATTTACCCGCTTGACCACGTATATCCTATTGTATTGCTCAAGCCCATTATGAACATAAACAGAATATACCATGAAAAAGTTAATTATTGGGTTATTTTTTCTGGGTGTAACCGCCCCAATGTTTGCACAAATAGTGCAAACCGAACAATTAGAGGAAGTAGTTCTTACAGCAGTGAACTACAAGTATGTTAGCACTATGGGTGTCACAGATGAGGCGCTGCCCGTCCAGACATTAAGACGAAAAGCGGCTAATTTTGACATCAAGAATTCCGACCTATACCAGGATGATTACGATATGTACCATGTTTCTTTCTTCATCCCTGATGGAAAGATGGTTGTTGCCTATGATAAGGAAGGCAAGATCATGAGAACTATTGAAAAGTTCAAAAATATTGCGCTTCCAAATGCTGTACGAGATGCAGTTACTGAAAGATTCCCCGGCTGGACACTCACCGAGGATCAGTACAAGGTTACCTATCATGATAAGAAAGGGGTTAACAGGAAGTACAAAATTCGTCTGGAAAATGGCGACAAAATGCTTCGCGTTAAATTAGATGAAGAAGGAAATTTCCAATAGGATGTACATGTTTAGTAGGGTGAAAGGAGCCGCGGGAGCGGCTCCTTTTTTTTATAAGATATTCATTATTTAAATAATGCAGTTGTAGTATCTTGAATGTGTTGTCAATTCTATATTCGAGTTATTACATGATTGAACATCACTTTCAATGTCCGTACTGTTGGCAAAACATTTCAGTTTTACTTGATCCTTCTATTCCTCACCAATCCTATATTGAGGATTGCGAGGTATGCTGTAACCCTATCCGTTTTGAGATTCAGTTTAAAGCGCGTGAGTTGATTGCATTTGAAGTAATACAGATGGACTAACTATTCAAAAACCGCCATACCTCTACCGGGCAAATTAGCAGATACTTCAGCGGCTTTTGTAACAATAGTTACATCCTGGTCTTTCTTTTACCTTTAAATTTCATCCTAGCTGCACATAGTGAATTGCTTTGCAGCTCTAATAAATAAGATGAATTATGGAGGTTTCCACCTCTCAATTTCTTAATTAATCCTAGTACTTAAATTATGAAGAAGAATTTCGAAACAAGAGTTACCGGCTGGTTCTTTATCGCCGCAGCAGCATTACTTTGGGTGGGCTGGGCCCTCTCACCGCACCATATTCAAGAGTATATTAAAAGTGAAGATTTCGTAGCTATCGGCGAGGATGTATGGTATTGGATATGGATGTTCCGAATTCACATATTTGGCTGGGTTGCCCTGGCCATTTCCCTATTCGCGCTGATATCGGTAGCTTCAAAAAAACCTTTTGGGGTGCTGATATTGCCTGGAGCAGGCATGGTGGTTGCAGGAAGTTTGATCCTTGCCATTGCCTCTGCATTTTACTATAATTTTGGCGCCTGGGGCGTTGGAAAAACAATGGGTAAGTCTCCTGAAGAGATCCAGCAGTTCATGGATAGCATCCTTTACACCAACCAATATGTCACCTGTTTTGTAAGGTTTGGCCGTGTATTTTCAGGGGTCGGACTTGTCGTGTTAGGGGCCGGCTTGGTAAAATGGAGGATCGTAAAAACATGGCTGGGTTGGTTTACCGTAGTGCTCGGATTGGCAGCCATGGGTATCGTTATGCTGATCCCGGAACACTGGGAGATCTACAAACCCGTTTTCCATGCAAAAGTAATATGGGCACTAGCAATGGGGATTACTATTCTCATTTACGGAATTCATCTGCCCAAATTGGATTCGTCCTCAGATTAAAATTTCTCACTTTGTTCGAAAGCGGCCTTGAGGTGGGCTTTACTAAGAAAGCCAGCACCTTGCTTATTACTAATTGTTCATTGTTAATTGAGAAGGCCAGGATTCTTTTCTCGCTTTGCTCGAAAAGGGCCTTGGGATGGGCTTTACTAGGAAAGGGAGCGCCTTGCTATCGCTTTGTTTATTGCTAATTGTTCATTATTAATTGAGAAGGCCAGGATTCTTTTCTCGCTTTGCTCGAAAAGGGCCTTGGGGTGGGCTTTACTAGGAAAGGGAGCGCCTTGCTATCGCTTTGTTTATTGCTAATTGTTCATTGTTAATTGAGAAGGCCAGGATTGCTTTCTTACTGCGTTCGAAAGCGGCCTTGAGGTGGGCTTACTAGCAAAGCCGCATTGGCTTCGCCAATATCGCGTCTTTTTCATGTCCAATCCCCGAGCAAACTCGGGATTGTCCATTAAAAAAGCCACTAACTTTCGTTAGCGGCTTTGTTAGTAGCGGGGACAGGACTCGAACCTGCGACCTTCGGGTTATGAGCCCGACGAGCTACCGACTGCTCTACCCC
>JAOTYW010000178.1 GCA_029861705.1 Flavobacteriaceae bacterium | reverse complement strand
TGTGGTGTATACGAATGGCAGATTCAGCAGGGATATAGGGGCAATTCTCCTTTGCATGGTCACAAACCGTAATGATGTAATCCCAGGCAATACCTTCATATTCATCGACATGATTAGAAGTGTGTTCGCTGATATCTATACCGTCTTCTGACATAATAGAAACAGCACCCGGATTTAGTCCATGGGTTTCTATTCCGGCACTATATATTTGAGCCTTATTTTGTAGTGTCTCTAGATAGCCGTGGGCCATTTGACTCCTGCAGGAATTTCCAGTACACAATACCAGGATATTTTTCACTTTCTTTAAATTTAATCGATTCCAACTTTTGTACTTCGTCTTTCAAAAAGCACATTATCCTTCCAGCTACTATTCAATTTCCCCACACGCTCCCTGTACCCGATCTTCCGGAACCCCACTTTCTCGTGCAGCAAAATGCTTGCCGTATTTTCAGGAAATATTCCTGATTGCAATGTCCACAATCCGGCATCTTCGCTTTGAACGATTAATTCTTGCATGAGGGATTTCCCAATGCCCAGTCCGCGTGCATTTTCAGCAACATAGACGCTGACCTCAGCCACGCCGCCATAAACACAACGACCAGAGACAGCTGATAATGCTGCCCAGCCCTGGATTTGCTTATTAAGTTCAGCAACAATCCGGCATTCAGAAAGATGGTTTTGATCCCAAGAATCATAGGTGGGGACTTCCTGTTCAAAGGTAGCATAGCCGGTAGCTATACCTTCGGCATATATCCTCGCAATATCCTGCCAATCAGAAGGTTGCATTGATCGTAGCTTCATTTTCACTTATTTAGCAACAGCCACTCTCAGGCTCACAGCATGATGATGAAGTAGCCGTTACTGCTTCGGGTACACCGCAATCTTCTTTAGCCTTGCAATCTGTGGGTTGGGCATAGAGGGCGATCTTCAATTTTCCATCTATCAGGTCAAAACCAGTTACATCGAGCTGGCTGGTGTGAAAATTGTCATTGCTATATTCAAATTTGACTACGGCATCCCGGTCCATAGTACGCATTCGGTCTACTTTATTTAGTATGCCCAACACCTTGTATATGCTCAGATGATCACGTTCTTCATTTTCTTCTGTACTTTCCCAAAGCTGAATGACGGTCTCATTCCATGAATCAGTTCTGGCTCCGCAATCCACTGATTCAACTTTTATATTTTTCACTTCGGTAATATGATAATTCTTGTTTACCAACTGTCCGGGTTGATATTCGAATATCAGACGTCTGTTTTGATGCTCATTTAGAAGCGTTAAAAATTCACTTGTTTTCATTGGTATATTATTTAGCAACAATGTACACGGGTTGTGTTAAAAAATGCATCCAGGTGTTGCTGGATATCATCCCATTTCTTTAGATTAATGCCATAACAAACTTTCTTTCCGTCGATCTCGCCCTCGATCAGGTCAATACTTTTTAATTCTTTAAGGTGCTGTGAGATCGTAGGTTGAGCCAGACCTATTTCTTCGACTATATCATTGCATATACAGGCTTTTTGCCTGCTGATATATTCCAGTATGGCTAGTCGCCCGGGATGGGCCAGGACCTTTAAGGTACGAGCCAGCTCATTGTGTCGTTTCGAAAAGATCTGCGTTTTGGTAGTTCCCATTATACATTTATATATTGCAATATTACGATAATAAAATAAAATATAAAAGCCGGACTGTAAAAATCCGGCCTAAATATTTTTTAGAACCAGGGTTTTTGGCCTACCTGATATGTATTAAAGAATTCTTCATCAGACTTGGTCAAGTAGATGATTCCTTCAATTAAACCAATCAATCCGGTGATCCAAACCAGGAAGATACCTACACCTACACACATTAGCACCCATCCAATCAGAGTAACGGCAAGTAGTATGAATCCTTCTTTCTGGTAGCCCAGAATAAATTTATGAACACCCAAAGATCCCAGGATTATCGCAAGAATCCCGGCTAGAACTTTCTTGTTATCACCGCCGACATCCTTTATATTTTCAGCAAATTCATTTGCCGCTTTTTTGGCCTCATCGGCAAATTCTCCGGCCGATTCCTTTGCATCGTCTGCAAATTCGGAGGCTTTTTCTTTGGCTTTATCAAAAGCATCTTCGGCCTTGTCGCCAAAGTCATTAGTTTCGTCTGACATGGTTGTAAAGTTTTCAGATTATCTCATTAAATGTAACTAAATTTTTTCACTCTTGGAAGGCACTGTCTACGGGTTCCCAAAGTTCCAGTTTATTGCCTTCCGGGTCCAGGATCCAACCGAATTTTCCATAGTCGTACTCTTCCATCTCTCCTACTACGGTAACCCCTTCCTTCTTTAATGCCTCCAGTAGCTCAACCAGGTTTTCCACCCTGAAATTCATCATAAACTGCTTCTCGCTGGGTTGAAAATAGGTTGTATCTTCTTTAAACGGACTCCATTGTGTAGAACAATCATTTCCCTCCTTATCTTTCCACAAGAAAGTACAACCGTATTGATCTGTATTTAGGCCCAAATGGACTTTATACCATTCTTTGATCTTGTCGGGGTCTTTTGTTTTAAAGAAAAAACCTCCTAAGCCTGTAACTCTGTTTTTCATTTGGCAGTAGTTTTAATAGCGGACTCATAAATGGTAATCCATTCTTGAACGCTTAGTTTTTGTGTTAACTCCTCGATGAGTTGGTATGGGATATCGTCCATGTATTTAAATCGAATACAGCTTTTTCCCATGTCCAATTTTCGTCGGCAATGCTTTGGATATTCTGCTTGAAACCATTTGAGAAGATTATCATTAGCGTATATACCAGAGTGATATAAGGCTATAAAATTCTTTTGAGATGCAATATTCATAAAAGGCAGTGGTAATTCAGGAGTACAATGGTAGCCATCAGGGTAAATACTATGTGGAACGACATATCCGATCATTCCATAACTCATGGTTTCTTCAAAACCCACAGGAAGGTTTGCCAAAATCACTTCCCGCATTTTGGAAAGCACAGGTTTTCTGTCTTCCGGGATGTGTGAAATATATTCTTCAGGTGAATTTGCTTCATATTTCATGACGTTACTTTTTTACGTTGCAATACTAAGGATGAGAGTAAGGATATGATAAATCCGATAATAAAAACTGTGAAGGCCATTAACAGGAAACTAAAAACCGGGTTCGAAAATATTTCGCGTTGCGATTCCATTTCGGCCAGTTTGGCGTCTAATTGGTCTGCGGGAACTGTTGCTTTAACTTGTTCCACCATGGTGTCATAATATTCGGTTGTAAAATCAGGATTGATAAGTTTGTAAACTATGTCTAAAATTCCAAAGGCAACAGCGGCAAATAATGTGATTAAGATGCCAATCTTTAGTGCCTTAGCAAAACTGACACTGCCTCCATTTTCTTTATCCCTGAAATGTTTGATCCCAAAAAACACAAAGGATAATGCCACTACAATAGAAACATATCCAATTATTTCTTGTGTTCCATAATCCAATCCTGCCCCAATTATCCAGGATAAAGCAAAGAGGACAATCATGGCCAGGAAAGAGTAAAGTCCGTAACGTCTTACTGTTGATTTCATCTTATTGATTTTTAGTGTTGCGTAAAACTAGTGACGGGGAACAAAAGCATCCTCATACTAAAGTACCAAATCTGAACAAATACTGGTTTTAAGGCCTTACTGAGTGATTAAGTGCAATTCCCTGGCTTTGGCTATGGCTTCAGTACGACGGCGGGCATCTAATTTCATCAGGATGTTGGAAACATGGGTTTTAATCGTGCTTTCAGTCACGAAAAGGAGGTCGGCAATTTCCTTATTGGAATGTCCTTCGGATAAGTGGATAAGAACTTCGTACTCTCTCTTACTCAGACCTAATGCGTTTAATTGCGAAGGACTGGCTTTCCCGGCTTTTAAGGTTTCCGCCTGTTGGGATTTCCTATTGATAAGGATACCAATAAAGAAAAAAGCAACCGCGATAGCAGCAATGATCCATTCTGCAGACGATGTATCCCGAACCAGGACGTATTTGCCTAATTGCATAAGCCCTAAAAGGGCCACTATCAAGGCGCCAAATATGACAATAGTGCGCTTCACCTTTTAAAATTAGGCAAATCTTGCTTTGATCTTCCCTACGATAGCCTTGGCGAGATATTCTTTACTCTCAACTGTCCAGCCAGCTATATGCGGACTCAAAATAACATTCTCTGCTGTTCTCAAATACGTCAAGGCTTCTGGAATTTCTTGCGTGTCTGATCCTGGATCGAAGAGGCCCAACAGCGAACTTGCTTCATATTCCAGGACATCCAATCCTGCACCAAGTATTTTTCCGGAACGCAATCCGTCAACCAGGTCCGCTGTATTTACGCATTTACCCCTCGCTGT
The DNA here is from genome assembly GCA_029861705.1 of Flavobacteriaceae bacterium. Lineage (GTDB taxonomy): Bacteria > Bacteroidota > Bacteroidia > Flavobacteriales > Flavobacteriaceae > HDS-28. The sequence goes on along the minus strand of JAOTYW010000178.1, from coordinate 1,580 downwards.
ATTCAAAAGCCAGAAAGACTTTTGAAATTTCCCAATGAATTCAGCATTGACCATACCATTGGTTAGTTTTGTCAGTGGTACATGGAGACTTACTACATCCACTAGCTGAAAGAATTCAAGCATCCCAACCTGTCTGGCATTTCCATCGCCAACCCCACCCAAAATATCAAAGCAAAGTACAGCGGTATCAAATCCGGATAATTTTTTGGCAAAAGCTTTCCCTGTATTCCCATAACCGATTAGCCCCACTACTTTACCATCGAGTTCTACGCCTCTGTTTGCCTCTCGCCTCCATAGCCCTTGCCGCACCTCCCGATCTGCCGTATGCAACTTATTAAAAATGCTCAATAGCATTCCCAGCGCATGCTCTGCAACAGCATTCCGATTCCCTTCCGGGGCAGCAATGAGGTATATCCCTTGTGAATTGGCAAAGTCTACATCAATATTTTCCAGACCGGCACCAACCCTGCCGATAAATTTTAAATTCTTTGCTTTTTCCAGTAAGTTTTGATCAATAGGGATCCTCGACCGAATAACGAGACCGTCATACTCATGTATGACCTCACAAATACCATCATAGGACAGCTCCAGTTCCTCATCGTTCCTGTAGCCCAGTGCATCCAATTCCCGGATCAACAATGGGTGATTCTCTTCCAGGTGCAATATTCTCATCTAAATTTTTGGGTATTCGTTTTGAGTGCGCTTATGTACCACATCTCCCGTATGGGCAGTACTTATCTTTTCAAACAATAATAAATGTACTTCTTCTTCATTTCGCGTAGCCGGACAATGTTCCACACCTTTGGGAATGACAATTATCTCCCCTTCTTTTACTACTTCCGTACGATCCCGGAACTGCATGTATAAAGTACCTTTCAAAACCTGGAAAAGTTCATCTTCATCGGCATGGGCATGCCAAACAAACTCGCCTTTGATCTTTGCCAGAATTACTTGCATATCGTCTACTGTGGTAATTTGGTGTGGATGCCATTGTTTGCTAAAGAGCGAGTGCTTTTCTTTCAAGTTTATGGCTTTCATAAGCATGTGAATGAATTATTCTGAATTTTTGAAGGGTCTATATACCCAGGATAATCTTGGCAATCCAGAAATAGATCAGTATGCCAAAAATATCATTGCTTGTCGTGATAAAGGGTCCCGTAGCAATTGCAGGATCTATGCCGCGTTTATTCAAAAATAAAGGTGTGAACGTGCCTATGATACCTGCTACAATGATGACAACGATCAGGCTGATCGAGATGGCCATCGCTGTCGGAAAACTTCCCTTCCAGGCCCATGTAAACAGGAGTAATATGGCTGCCAGGATCAAGCCGTTTAAAGTGGCCAGGAGCACTTCTTTTATCAGGCGGTTTGAGACACTGCCTTTGAGGTCATCATTTGCCAGACCCTGCACGATAATAGCACTTGATTGCACGCCAACATTTCCGGCCATGGCTGCGATCAGGGGTGTAAAAAAGAACAGAATGGCATGCTCTCTTATCATTTCTTCAAAACCTCCCATTATTGCTGCGGCACCCACGCCACCTATCAACCCCAAAAATAACCAGGGGAGACGGGCCCGG
>JAOTYW010000177.1 GCA_029861705.1 Flavobacteriaceae bacterium | reverse complement strand
ATATTATATCCGGCTTCAATGGTGGACAGGGCGGCAGTGAATTGATTGCGAATGGTGAATGGAAAGGTGAGAATGCCATTTTCACTTTCCTGAATGTGGCCCCTTGAACTTCCCTGTTCAAATAAGATCCCAATGCTGCCATTCACATCCGGGAATGTCGATCCTTTCCCATAATAGTAGTCGTCATAATTCTCCTCAGAGTAATAGAGAGAACCGATCTTATCAAGAGCCTTAGCGTGATAAGTAGCTACCTCCTTGGTTAGTTCCTGATTTAATTTTGGTGTTAAGGGATGGACTCTGGTCGGTTCTCCCGGTTGAAAGAAGAAGGTAGAATTTGTTCCCATTTCATGATGGTCAGTCAGGATATTAGGCAGCCATCCATGGAATGATTTTATGCGTGCCCTGCTTTCCGGAAGTTGAACAGGTAGCCAGTCACGGTTCATATCAAACCAGTAGTGGTTGGTTCTTCCCCCTGGCCAGACTTCGTGGTATTCACGCTCATTCTTATCCGGATTTAAATGGATACTTCTATTCACATTGGCCCAGTAAGCGAACCGCTGAAGGCCATCCGGGTTAAAAGAAGGATCCATTAGAATAACCATATTGTCTAACAGCGCATCTATCTCAGTTCCCTGAGCTGCTGCGAGATAATAAGCATACGCCAGGCCGGCATTTGCTCCACTGGGTTCATTACCATGGATTGAGAACCCCTGGTAAACAACGACTGGCATCTGGCTGGTATCTAGCTGATCCCCACCTCGTTCTGAGAGGGAAAGGTGATCTTCTCTTATTTGCTCAATTCGTGCGTGATTGGCAGGAGATGTTATCGTTAACAATAAGACAGGCCGACCCTCAAAAGTTGAGCCCCTGTTTTCTATAGTGATCCTGTCACTGGCGTTAGCCAATGTTTGCATATAAAACATGAGCTTATCATGGGTTACATGCCATTCACCCACTTCATGTCCAATGACCTCTTTGGGCGTAGGAATGCTACTGTTGTAGGAAATATTTTGCGGTAGGTAATACGATAGGTCAGCTTGCTTTTCTTGTGTGTATCCGGATAGGCCAAGGCACAGCCCCAGGATCAAAATGGTTTTTTTCATCGTGGCTACTTGTTTGCATTTAAAGGTAAGTAATATGAATAAAAAAACGGCCCTGAATTAAGGCCGTTTTGTACGTTTTTTACTGCTGATTATATATCGTCAAAATCTACGTCAGTAAAATCATCTGTAGATTTCATTTCACCATTTTCACTCGGTTCTTCTTTCTTAAAATCCTTTTGGTGGCGCTCAGATATTACTTCCAATCCTTTTTCATCAATGATATAATCCATCATCTCCTCCATGATCTCGCGGAAAGATTGGAAATCTTCCTTGTATAGATATATCTTGTGTTTCTTATAATGAAAGGACCCATCATCATGGGTGAATTTCTTGCTTTCTGTCAAGGTTAGGTAGTAATCACCAGCTTTAGTACTGCGTACGTCAAAGAAATAAGTTCTTCTGCCTGCGCGTAAAACCTTCGAATAAATCTCTTCCTGATCCATTAAATCTTTATCCCCCATGAGTTCTTGTTGTGTGGTTATTTTGAAAAAAATGAACTCAAATATTAGCAAAAAAAGCTAATTGACCAACTAATTGCTAGTTTTCTTTTTCTGATAGTTGATTGATATAAAGGTCTTTGTAATAGCCTTCTTCCCGTATCAAATCCTCGTGAGTTCCCTCTTGTATAAGTCGGCCATTATCCAATACGAGTATCTTATCTGCGTTCTTAGCCGAGGACACTCTGTGGCTCACCAGGATGGTTGTCTTATCATCAGAAACACGCTTAAGATTAGAGAGGATCTCTTCTTCTGTCTCCGTGTCTACGGCTGAAAGGCAGTCATCAAATAAGTAGATCTGCGCATCTTTTATCAAAGCACGGGCAATAGAAATACGTTGTTTTTGTCCCCCGCTCAGCGTTATGCCCCGTTCTCCGAGGATCGTATCATAACCCAAATTGAACCCCTTAATATTATCGTGAACTGCTGCCATTTTGGCTGCCTCAATTACGGCTTCTTCAGATGCATGTTCATTTCCAAATCGAATATTGTCACGAATTGTATCTGAAAAAAGAAATGCATCTTGCGGCACAACGCCAATGGCTTCGCGCAAACCGGTCAAATGATGTTCTCTGAGGGCTATGTCATCGATGAGGATCTCACCCCCTTGAACGTCATATAACCGACAGATCAATTCCAATACGGTAGATTTACCAGATCCGGTTTTCCCTAATATAGCAAGTGTTTGCCCGGGCTCAGCTGTAAACGAAAGGCCATTCAGGGCAGTAATATTTGTATCTTCATAGGTGAAAGTGACATCCCTGAATTCAATTTTACCATTGATAGGGTGTTTTTCTTCAACCTGGTTTGTAATAGCAGGCACCTGACCCAGAAATTCATTTATTCTTTTTTGCGATGCTTCAGCCCGTTGTACGATAGATGTAAGCCAACCCACCACAGCAACTGGCCATGTCAGCATATTCACATAAAGAACGAATTCTGCAATCGTCCCTACTGAAGTAATCTCCCCGTTGATATACTGTAACCCACCAATGTAAATAACGAAGATGTTACTGATACCGATTAGCAAGATCATGAGGGGAAAGAACCAGGCATTCACTTTTGCCAGATCCATACTTTTATCCCTGCCTTCATACGCCAAGGTGCTGACTTCCTCGTGAATTTGAGGTTCCAGATTATAGGCCTTAATAACAGCGACCCCTGAAAAGGATTCCTGGGCAAATGTAGATAGGGTAGACAGGTATTCCTGCACCCGGGTACTTCGTTTATGAATAATCTTACTTATCTGGTAGATCAAGACAGAAAGTATTGGTAAAGGCAGCAAGGAATAAAACGCAATCGTGGGCGCCTTGATGAACATCAATGGAATTAAACACACAAATAAAGTGAGTGTCTGAATGCCGTACATAATGGCTGGTCCGACGTAAAGGCGCACCTGGCCCACATCTTCACTGATACGGTTCATAAGATCCCCGGTTCGGTTCTTTTTGTAAAAATTCAGTGAGAGTCGCTGATAATGATCAAAAATTTCATTTTTAAGGTCAAACTCGATGTATCGGGAGACATTGATGATCGTTTGTCGCATCAGAAATGTAAAAAAGCCAGATAAGAGGGCAGCTCCTACGATTATCAGTATGTATTCCAGCAATAAGTTTCTTGCTGTAGCCTCTGTGATCTCGTTTGCTATAAAATTTTCGACGACCTCTATCGACTTGTTAACGAAGGAGGGCATTACCAATTGAAAGATCCTGGCAATGATGGTAATAATGATGCCAATGACCAGCTTAAACCAGTATTTCCTTAGATATTTATTAAGGTATTTTAGTTCCTTCATTCAGTGATCATAAAACATGGAATTGCATGCCGGAATTAAAGATGCTGCCAAAGATAGCAGATTGGATATGAATGCGCTGTTATAAATTTTATAAGAAAATTAAAGGTTTAGGCACAATCAAAGAAATTAAAGTAGCTTTGCCCCGTTATTTATATAGTCGAAATCTAAGTTCTTTAAATGCTTACAAGAAGGCAATTGCGCATCAAAGTGATGCAATGCATCTACGCTTTAATTCAGTCCAGAGAAGATTCCCTGGATAAGCAACAGCAATTCCTTAAAGATAGTATTGCAAATAGTTTCTCCCTGTATTTGCTTAATATGTCGATGCTACGCGAATTGCACCAACGTGTTTACAACCTCCTGCAACACGAATCCGAAAAGTATGTCGCATCAATTCCACGGGGATATCCACAGCCAGACCGACTCTCTAAAAATAGATTACTGAATAGCATCGCCGCCAATAGCCCACTAGCAGCCGAAATTGAAAAGCGAAAACTAAATCATTGGTACTTGCATCAGGATTACGTGAAGATCATTTACACAAACCTTATTGAAAGCGAGCTTTATGATGGATATATGAGGAAACCTACAGTTAGTTTTGAAGATGACAGGGTATTTCTCGTTGAAGTTTTCCGGACGATCATTGCGCCAAACGACAAGATCTATGATTTTTTCGAGGGCACAAAACTAACTTGGGTTGATGATATTCCGTTGGTTAATACATATATAATCAGGCAATTGAAAAAGATCAGCGAAGACCACCAAGACACTTATTTTGTGCCTAAAATTCTCAAAGACAAGCAGGATATGACCTATGCCAAAGACCTGCTTGCCAAAACCTTGCTGAAAAATGAAGAATTAGAAAAAGAGATAACAGGGAAGACTCCAAACTGGGATAAAGACAGGATTGCCGATATCGACTCAATTCTTTTAAAAATGGCAATTTGTGAGTTTTTGTATTTTCCTTCCATTCCTGAACGAGTCACCATAAATGAATATCTAGAGATAGCAAAAGAGTACTCTACGCCTAAAAGCAGTATTTTCATAAATGGTATTTTGGATAAACTCGTAAAAGAATACAAGGAAGACGGTCGATTGAAAAAAGTTGGTCGCGGTCTGTTATAAGCAATTTATTCCTTAATTTTACGGTCGGTAAAAAAAATTATATATCATGAAAAGAACAGTTATAGCCCTGAGTCTGGTTTTATCTTTTGGATTATTCTCCTGTAAAGAGAAAGCATCAGAGAAAATTAATTCAGACAACATTGAAGTAGCCGCTGCAAGGGATGCGGATTCCAAGAACATGCCTGTTATGTCTTTTGATAAGGCAGAGCACGATTTTGGTGCCATTGCAAACGGTGCGCCACAAGAAACAGTTTTTACATTTACCAATACAGGTAATGCACCTTTGATCATTACAAATGCAACTAGTAGTTGTGGATGTACTGTACCGGAATACCCGAAGAACACACCAATTGCTCCCGGAGATTCAGGAGAACTTTTGGTTAAGTTCAATGGTTCTGGTTTAAACCAGGTAACCAAAACAGTTACTGTTTCCGCCAATACAGAGAAAGGCACAGAATTGCTTAGAATCAAAGCATTTGTACAACCTAAAGAGGGAGGTCAGGCCAATGTAGGCCCGATCCCTACTCAATAATCAGGGGTCTGATACATGGGTGATATAGGCCAATTTCTGCCTTTACTTTTGATCTTTGTTGTAGCGTATTTCTTTATGATTCGCCCGCAGATGAAAAGACAAAAGGACGAGAAAAAATTCTCAGAAGCGCTTAAAAAAGGTGATAAAGTTATTACCAAAAGTGGTATGCATGGAAAAGTTGTCGATCTTAATGACAAGGATTTTTCCTGTATCCTGGAGACAATGGCTGGTAGGATCAAATTCGATCGATCAGCGATTTCTATGGAGTTGAGTAAAAAGTTGCATACAACTAAATAAGCAATGCCTCTTAAAAGCAAGAAACACCGGAATTTCCGGTGTTTTTTTGTGCTTCTATTTTAGAAAAATAGTTGGATAGTAATAGTATAAAAGCTTAGTAATTCCGGTATTTGTCGTTTAAACCTCTACCTGCTGCGATCATAGGAAGTGATTTTTCCAGTCGCGCTAATTTGGTTTTTTCCTGTTTGGCCGAATCTATATGTTCGCAGTATTCCTGTTGTTTATAAGGTGAAAATGCATTGAATTTTTCCATGAGTCCAGGGTCATTATTCAGCGCATCTTGCAGAAGTTCCGGAATCATGGTGTCTGTTTTCTTAGCGGGAGTGATCATTTTACCTTTTTTCTGATTGGCTATTGCCTCTTCCATATAGGCCAGGACACCTACTTCATCGATAGCATCATTTTGGGGAAATTTCCAGTGGCGCATTCCCTTGGTTTTCTCCTGGGCCGATTCCAGCACTTTTTTCGGATCGGACAAGTAAGAACCGTTGAAGAACCAGAGGCCAAAATGATTTTTAAAAGCCCCTATCATTAAGACATTTTTATTGTCGATGGTATATACCGGCCCGCCCCATTTAAGTGTTTCTACAAATTCTGTT
>JAOTYW010000176.1 GCA_029861705.1 Flavobacteriaceae bacterium | reverse complement strand
GCCCATTCAGCTTGCGTTCAATACATAAGAAAAGTAATCCTGTCGCAATGGGAATCATGTTTTTTTTATGGCGTGCGATTAACTTTTTTACGATTAAAAGTACTTGAAAAAGTTCCTATTGATCTATTGAAAAATGACGCCTGATTAGCGGTCATAATACCACAAAAAATGCTTGTAAAAGAATATCTCCTGGCCGGTAGTTATGGATAAGACATCCAATTTAGCGGCATTCGAATTTACATAGTCTAATAGTTTTTGCTTCCTGTCAAATTCCTTAACTCGTAATTCTCTTTCCATCTCTTTAATTTAAGTTCTTTTATTATGGCGACACATATCCCGGGTAATTGTTCAATTTAAGACCCTTTCATTTTTGGAGGAAATAAAGAGGCCGGGGTTCCAATTTTCAGTTCATAATCAGGCAGACAGGCGATCCTTGGATTTGAGGGCTTAATTCCCTTTTTCATTAATAGATCCCTGTCCATGAACAGGTCATAAAAGAATACCTCCATTTTTATTTGCCTTCCAAAAGTTTAATGAAATCTGCCTCCTCCCGTAAGCTGTACAGATCAGGATCATGCTTGATATATTCAAAATTACGGAAGCCATTATCTATTGTCCGTTTAAGACATTCTATGGCTGTTTTTTTATCATCTAATAAGGCATAAAAACAGGCAAGATTATAATTAATGATCAGGTCATTCGGGTTTAGCTCAAGCGCGATATTCATTTCTTTTTTAGCTTCATCGATACGGCCCAGTCTTTTTAAGGTAAATGCATAAAATTGGTGGGCCCGGGCATCATCCGGGTTACGCATTAAATAATTTGGGTAAAATATTGCGGCCCGCTGAATAGTGTCTTCCAGCATTTCTTTGTCTTCTAATTTCTCATAGGACATTTGCAGATCGCCATATATCGTGTGGAAATCGTCTTTCAGATCCAAAGCTTTATTATAATCAACGACAGCTTCAGTATCCCTGTCCATTATCCTGTAAAGCCGGCCTCTTATCCAATAGGCGAAAAAATTATCCGGGTTAAATGAAATGGCCTTTTGAACGGATATCAGGGCTTCGTCGAGTAAATTTTTATTGTAATAGACCAGCCCAAGAGCGCCATATGCCTCAGATGAACCGGGATCATAGATCAGGGCTTTCAAAGATGTCTCTTCTGCCTTTTCAAGCCATACCTGATTTTTATCATGTGTTTCGTATAACATACCACAAGCTTCACTCATCCCGGCATAGGCCGCAGCATATTCCGGATCCAGGTCTATGGCATTTTGAAAAAGATCTATGGCTAAAAGGAGGTAGCTCTTTGTATATCGAAACAGGAACTCGCGTGCTTTTAAGTAGGTATCAAAGGCTTCGCTATTCATAGTGGCTCTTTTACTAAGTGCCACCTCTTCCTTAGCAGTAAGCTTTAGTTCCAGTGACTTTACGATCTTCTTTGACACCTTTTCCTGGATAACAAAGACATCTGCCATTTTCCCACTGTAAATCTCCGCCCAAAGATCAGTGTCCTTTTCTACATCAATTAATTCAGTGGATATTCTCAGATCATCATTATGCCTGCGTACCGTGCCTTGCAACAGGTATCTCGCCTGCAGTTCCCGGCCCAATGAAACAATATCCAAATCCGAATTTTTATATCGCATGGAAGTATTCCGGGAAGCTATTTCAAGCTTCTTGATTCCGGACAAACGAATAATGATCTCCTCTGTCAGGCCATCGCTGAAATAATCACTGCCATTTTCCTTGTTGATATTGCGAAAGGGTATGACGGCCAGTTTTTTATTGATCTTGCCGAGTGTATGGTCTGTATTTGAAACTGTCGGTGCTGCCGTCTCAACCGTTTCAGTTTTCTTGATTCCTTTAGGCGTGAATTCATATATCCAGGCGATAATTAAGTTGATCGGAAAGCCAATGATCAAAATAATGATCAGAGTTTTCATCAAATAAGGCGGGGCATCAAAAGTGGGAAGAACAACAGAAGCCACCTCGGCAATTACCCATGCCGCGACTAGATAGGCGATTGCCGGTTTAAACACATTACGCCTTTTGAGTTCTGCTATGTATTTTTTAAAATTCACAATACCTCAAAGTTAGCTTTTATTTACATGCAGATTAAGGCCTGTACTTGCCCGTAGATAGGGTAGATGTAGCAGGTGACCCCTTCCCGGGAGGGGAAATTAAAATATGTAATTGTAAGGCCCTCAGGGGAGGGATAATTTAAGGTGTTATTAAGAATGTTACTTTCCTGAATGGGAAGTTATTTGGTGAGACTCTATAATCCTTCCATGAGAATAAATAATATAGAATGTGATGTAAGAATTTTAGCATAGGTTAGCGGTTATTTAATATAACATCTGCAAGTGCATTCTAAGATAACATTTTCTTGCTATGCATAAATACAATTGAGCTTCGGCTAATACGTCCGCGCGTTGTACCTTGGATCTCCCGCCTGAACAATTGTAACTCACAGCGGAGGCACCTATGCATACTTTACGGATCTCAAGATGATAGGTCGTTCATTGAAGCAGGGTAACCTCCCAAGTATTTACTTCATTTTCCTTTGTATTATAGGGCCATTTTGGTTATTTTAAGTACAAACTATTTCTATGTCTAAATCTCGTCGGTTAGCCGCCATTATGTTCTCCGATATCGAAGGATATACCCGGATGATGGAGGAGAATGAACAAACCGGACGATCTATCTCAAAGCGATACCGAGAGGTACTGGAACGCAAATTGAGTGCTTTTGACGGGACCCTGATTCAGACATATGGCGATGGCAGTCTTTGTATTTTTTCTTCGGCTGTGCAAGCCGTACGCTGTGCCTATGCCATACAACTGGAGTTGCAGCAGGATCCGGTGGTTCCGCTCAGAATTGGCCTCCATTTAGGAGATATTGTAATAGATAACAAAGAATTGTACGGTGCTGGCATCAATGCTGCCTCTCGTATAGAATCAATGGGTGTTTCTGGTTCGATCCTGATTTCCGGACCTATTTATAACGAGATCAAAAACCATCAGGAATTTCAATTGAAGTCACTGGGCTTTTTTGAGTTTAAGAACATTGAACATGCCATGGAAGTTTTTGCCCTGGAAAATAGGGGCCTGGTGATCCCTGACGCTGCAGTACTTAAGGGAAAATTCAAAGAAAAAGTCAGCAAAACCAATCCGATTTGGTATGTTATGGGTATTCTACTACTCGTGATAATGGGCTGGTGGATGGGTAAACAAGGCTCTGGAAATATTGCGGAAATACAAGCGATGGCCGTCATGCCGTTTCAGGCCACATCAAATATGTCTAACCAGGAATCATTGCGTGAGGGCATACACAGTGGACTTGTAAGTGCACTGGGCCAGCTAAACACAGTACGGGTAATATCTAATACATCTACGCTTCCATACGCCCAATCGGGAAAACCTTTGAATGAAATCAGTGAAGAATTAGATGTTGATGGCATTGTCACAGGTGAAATTTCGCTTACCCCTGACAGCGTTTTCCTGGATCTTCGATTGGTAAAAATGATACCAGAGGAAAAAGCGATCTGGACAGGAAATTACAATCGGAAGATTACGGAAATTCTGAAACTCTACCAGGATATACGAACAGATATCGCCCGACGTATACATGTTGGAATGACAATTTCCGATATAGATGCGCAAGCCAGGCCGGGAAACGTCAATCCTGATAATTATAAGGCCTTTCTTAGAGGCATGTACTTTTTGAATAAGTCTACGCCGGAAGATTTTGAAAAAGGCATGCAATATTTATTAGATGCCGTAAAGAACGATCCCGCCGACCCCAGAGCCTATACGGGATTAGCTATGGGATATGCCATTATGGGCCATGGGCCAGATCCTGAGGACAAGATCTGGAAGCGTGCCGGTGCTGCTGCAACACAGGCCATCAAGTTAGATTCTGCGCTTGCCGAGGCACATACTGTCCTTGCCATCATTAAACTGTATTATGAATGGGATTGGGAAGGCGCAGAACGGGGATTCCAGAAGGCGTTGAAGATCAATCCTAATTTAGCAATAGCACACTTCCATTATGCATGGTATCTTGCCTGTTTTGGACGTTTCGATGAAGCGATCGAACAACATTTGCTTGCAAAAGAATTAGATCCACTGACACCGATTAATACCGTAGATATGGGGAGTCTGTATCTTTGGGCAGGTGAGGTAGATAAGGCATTGATTGAAGTTAATGAAGGCCTGGAATTAGACCAAAATTTTGCACATGGCTGGTGGGCTCTCGGTAACGTGTATGTTGCCAAGGGCATGTATAAGGAAGCCATTGAAGCGCATCAGCAGGCTAGCGATATTAACCCCATCTGGCGTGGAGCTTTAGGCGGCACATATGCCCTGGCCGGTCAATCCGTCAAGGCCAGAGAGATATTAGAGGAATTTAAAGCGAGTGAAATAAGCCCCAGATCTGCATTCTGGATAGCCTATATGTATTTAACCTTGGGGGAGTATGAGGAGATGTATTCCTGGCTGGAATATGAAAAACCTGATATCTGGCTCGTGACAATTCGCACCTGGCCTGAATTTAGGGTGCTTTATGACGATCCAAGGTTCCAGGCCTTCCTTCGTAGAATGAAACAACCCTCTGTTTAAGAAGAGTGCGCGTTATTAAGACTTTGGCTCTTTGGGATAGTTCGCGAACCTCAGTATTCATATACCTCCCGGCATTGTGCCCAGTCAAGGAGCAGGATCAAATACATATGGTTACTTCACCCAATAATCCACTACGGTTACGTCTTCTACGTAAGGCCCTATGAGGCTAACGAATTCTTGATGGGCAGGGTGTGGCAAATAGATGGCCCTGTCTTCCTCTGATAGAAATGTGACCAGAAAACAATGGCTTAATCCTTTGTCCAGGCCTTCCGGACTGTTATTGGTTCCCCATTCAAAGTCATGGATCTCAGGGATCCTGGCCGGCAAGCCAGCAAAAGCCTCCTCGATCTCCCTGATCTTGGCATCCGAAGCGGAATCGGTAAAATTAAACAGCACTACATGTCGTAATAAGTTGGCCTTGGCTTTCATTTCTTTCTTTGCGCCTTCTTGTTTTTTTTCTGCCATTTTCCTTTCTGTCTGGTTACAAGATCCCAGAATTACGACAAGTGATACTAGTAAGAGGTAGAATGGTTTCATGATCTTGCTTTTGGTAGTTGATTTGACCAGATGGTCTTTTTAATATGTTTTAAAAAAATGAGCTCTAATTATCTAGACTATCATTTATCTGATCCAGAATTAGATCAATATGTATCCTTAATGGAATGGATTGAGCGTTGGCGACATTCGAGAATAGTGCTATATAGCTTATGTAATCTTCCAGGTCTTCAACCTGAAGTATGCTATTGACATTTTCCTGCATCTTAGTTCTTCCGATAATGGAATCCAGGCGATCGCTTCCTTCGGGATAGATCAGATCCTGGATGCTTAAATCCTGCTCCACCTTCTGAAACAGATCTCGTATTTGAATGTGTTTATTCAAAAATGGGATGTAAAAATTGTCTCTATGTTGTAACAAGACAATTTCTTCTTCAACGAGTTCATCCACTTTTGTCGGCCATTTTGAAAGGAGATTTTTTAGCGAATCGTTGTGAATTATATTAATATCCTTTGAAGCAAAGAAGCTTTCTGAGTTCGCATTGAATGTTGGCGTATAAAGGGTTCGCTGTAAATGGAAAATCAAGCTATCATTCTCTATGTCCAACTTTTCATCTATAGTATTCAATATGACTTTGCAGGATGTAATGATCCTTTTTCTAATGTCGATCTTATCATTGAGTTGTCTAAGGTCATCCTCAAATTCTTGTTTAAGCTGGCTAAGAAGTATTTGTTCCTTGCCTAGTGCTTTTTGACCCTCATTCCAGTTATTAATACTTAGTGCAATTAAAATCCCAATGACAACAAGCAGGATCTCGCCAATGGCATATTTTAGGTATTTCCCGGTTTTCCCTG
>JAOTYW010000175.1 GCA_029861705.1 Flavobacteriaceae bacterium | reverse complement strand
AGACATTAACTGTAACCGGCGTCCTATCGCTCTCACAAACCTCGCTGCCAAATTGATTAAAACAAGCGGCATAATACGTCGTTGTCGCAGTAGGTGAAACATTGGTTTCCGTGATCATTGTACCTCCTACGGCCGCATCATACCAGCGTATCCCTGTCGTACCATCAGCACAGGTAGCCAAATCATTCAACTCTATAGAATCTCCTGCACATATATCAGCAGGAGTAGTGGTAGGTGGTTCGGGTTCAGCTCCGAACTCACCGGCCACAAAATCTTCCAGGGAAGCTTCAAGAGACTGGGAGGATCTCGTTTCCAATAAAAAGCTATTGAAACAGGGTGAAATATTCAGATCGGAAAGATTTACGCAGCCTTCATAAAAAGTGAGTAAACCATACGTATCGTCCCTGGTTTCCTTTCCCTCGTAATTCCAGCAACTTGGAGACGGAAAAGTGTTTGTATTATTAATGGCTACCGTTGCATTCGTCTGTAATAACATTAAATTTGAGGTGTTATCAACGGTATTATCACCAACCCATTGGTAAACTTCTACGGTTTGAATTGTACCACCACCCGTGAAATTGGCCAAAATTAAAATATCACCTATTTCATGTTCCGGTGCAAAATTTCCACCGTTTGTACCTACCGGAGCCGTACCGTTCTGATAAAACCAGAAACCGATCTGTGCATCTCCGGCATTGGAAACTCTGTCTCCCGCAAAACATAATTGGACATCTCCGTTTCCATCCACGGAAAGATAGGCGGCACCGTTTGCGATGTCACCCTTTTGCTTAGTCTGGCCATTATTCCAGGTCAGTGAACTTGCCCGGAAATAATCTTTTGATCCTTGTGTAAATTGATTATCAGATCCTTGACCGAAATTGTCTTGTACATGAATAGCCAGCGGACTTGCCGGAGAATCACATAACAAGGTTTCCCAATCTGAAGGATCCCCATCAACAATAATTTGTCCGTTTACCTGAAAAAAGGTAAAAGCGCAAAGTAGTAATAAAGCAAGCCTTGCCCTTTTAAACAGTTCTTTGAAGTATAATATGTAAAAATCTTTCATTCTTCATTATTTTAAAATTCGTTTTAGCAATCCTAACAAAATGGAATCATCTTATTAAGTGGGGTTCGAACGCAAAGTTGCGCCTAAAATCGGGTGGGGTAAAATTGGTGTTAAGTCATAATCCAGGTTTTGATTAATAATCATTGAAGCCTGGCATAATGAAGAATATGTAAAGATTTGGGCGTTAAAGCTGAAGAGTATCTTTTTGGAGGAGCAAGTGTTTTAAGGGTTGTTTCTACTAGATATTTGCCATATTAAACCGTGGCTATCCCTTTGCAATTGCAAATAAGGTGACGGTATGATGTATTCCTGATTTAAACAATCAGGACAATTTCGATTTAATTCTTAGGGGGGAGGGAAATCTTACGACAATGAAAGTGAAGCCTTGGTTAATGTTCACTTTTTCAGCCTATTAAAGCTAACAAAATTTTAACAAAGTTGTAGGGGAACCGATAAAATAATCGATGAAATGCATGCTTTTGGCTAAAAAGCTAGATTATTGTAGGAAATAGTTTACTTCTGTTTTAACTTTTTCTGCTCTTCTGCCTGTTCCATCATCTCCCGCATCTTCTTCTGGAAGCGATTCTCTTTCTTAGGCTGTTTCTTTTTCTCCTGGATCTGTGCATGGATCTTATCCTCATCCAGAATAAATCGCTTGATGGCTATCATAATAAGGATGGTGATCAGGTTGGAAACGAAATAATACAAACTCAAGCCACTGGCATAATTATTAAAGAAGACCAGCATGAATAAAGGCGACAAATACATGATGAATTTCATGTTAGGCATCCCCGGTTGGGTCTGCATATTCTGACCCGTAGTCATCATCATATAAAAGAAGATCGCTACCGATGCCAGGATAGGGAATAAACTAACATGATCCCCATAGAACGGGATCGTAAAGGGGAGTTCAAAAATGGTGTCATAACTCGATAAGTCTTCCGCCCACAAGAAGGATTTCTGACGCAGTGAGAAAGAGGTCGGGAAGAACATAAACAGGGCATAAAATATAGGTAATTGCAACAATGCCGGTATACATCCACTCATAGGACTCACCCCTGCCTTGTTGTACAATTTCATGGTCTCCTGCTGCTTCTTCATGGCGTTGTCTTTTAAACGCTCATTGATCTCCGTGATCTCGGGCTTTAACACCTTCATCTTAGCCTGGGAGAGATATGACTTATAGGTCACGGGCGACATAGCCACACGGACGATAATAGTCATTACAACAATGGCGATCCCAAAGGGAAGGAAGGATGTCAAAAAGCCATAAAATGGCGTGAAGATGTATCTGTTGATCCAGCCAAAAATTCCCCATCCGTACGGGATAGAATCGGCAAGGCCGTATTCTTTATAATCATCCAGCACACGAAGGTCTGTTGGCCCGTAATACCAATTCATGGCATAGTCCAATTCCCCGCCATCATACTGCAGCGGCACTTTTGTGGCGTAGGCTTTGGTAAACATCGTTTCCTTGGTTTCCTCCTCTACCAGGTTGACCGTAGCCAGTTCAGCGGTCTCAAATGGTGTTTTAGTCGCCAAAATCGAACTGAAAAAATGCTGTCGGTATGATAACCACTGTACATCGATCTCCGATTCTTCATCATCACCAGATTCCGAAAGCTTGCTTACCTTATCGTCTTCATACTTATATGTTAACCGCGAATAGCGATTTTCATATTGTACGCTTTTATTATGCCGTATTCCTTTTAAGTCCCACTGCAGGCTAGCCGGCTGAGAACTATTAAAAGTAGAATTCAAACCTTGTGATCGTACGGCAAAATCCAACATGTATTCATCCGGCTTCATCTCATAACGGTATTCCAAGTACTGGTTGTCCGAGATCTTTGCCTTCATAGACAAGACCTGGTTATCGCCATTCGATGCTATGGAAGGTTCAAAATACAGCTCCTGTGTATTTAAAACCCGGTTATCTCGAGTAGAAAAGGTGAGGTTAAAATTGGCATTGCCTTCGTGGATAAGATAGACGGGGACAGAGTCATAGGTCACAAACTGCTTCATTCGCGCTTCCGTGATCTGTCCGCCTTTGTTTGCGATCTCCAGATATAAAAGCTCATTTTCCAGGACCGTAGTGCCTTCAGAGGAAGGGGAAAATCCAAATGCGCCGGCAGCGGATTGGTACTGAGATTGGCGGACCGAATCATTGGTAACAACTTCCGGCAGCACAACCACTTCTTCTTTGGCAGCTTCAGCATCTTGTCGTGCTTGTTGCTCTACCTGTTCCTGCTGTGCTTTCTGGGCTTCCAATTCTTCAGGGGTAGGCTGACTCTGATAAAACCAGAAGATCAGAATGACGAAGATCAGGACGAAGCCTATTATTGAATTGAGATCGAGTTTGTTTTCTTCCATTACGGGCTTATACATATGGTCATGGCAACATGACGCCAAGAGGTTTGCAAATATATATCCAAAAGTGGGGTTTATGCCAAACTGGCACGAGAATGTTCAGATTTGTATTGGAGAACTGCTTTTACAAAGCCTACAAAGACAGGGTGGGGGTTCGCTACCGTACTCTTGTATTCCGGGTGATACTGTACCCCAAAATACCAGGGATGAGACGGTAATTCGACGATCTCTACCAGGCCGGTTTCCTTATTGATCCCGGAAGCTATCAAACCCGCCTCTTCTAATTGTTCCTTATAGGTATTGTTCAGTTCATAGCGATGGCGGTGCCTCTCTGAGATCTCTTGTTTCCCGTCGTATAGTCGTGATGCGAGTGTATCCCTGCTTACTTCACAAGACCAGGCGCCTAATCGCATCGTGCCTCCTTTATCTGTAATGCTTTTCTGTTCTTCCATCAGGTCTATCACAGGATGCGGCGTATTCTCATCCATCTCTGTTGAATTGGCTTCTTCCAGCCCCAGAACATTTCGGGCAAATTCTATAACTGCCATTTGCATCCCCAGGCAAATGCCTAAATAAGGGATGCCGTTTTCCCGAGCGTACTGGACTGCTTTTATCTTTCCTTCTATACCCCGCTCCCCAAAACCAGGTGCAACCAAAATACCGTCCAGGCCTAAAAGCTGGGCCTCTACATCAGATTCTTCCAGGTGCTCTGAATGGATGGAATGTACATTTACCCGTACTTCATTTACTGCCCCGGCGTGAATAAAAGATTCTAAAATAGACTTATATGAATCCTGAAGTTCTACATACTTACCGATCAAACCTATAGTAACTTCTGATTTGGGATTCTTATGCCTGGCCAAAAATTCGGTCCATTGCGCCATGTCCGGTGTGGAATCATCAGGCAAGCCCAATTTTTTCAATGCAACCGTATCTAATCCTTCCTCTTGCATTTTTATGGGCACATCATAAATAGTGGCAACATCAAGTGCTTCTATAACAGCATCCTGCTGTACGTTGCAGAATAAGGCAAGTTTGCGCTTTATATCTTCCGAAATCTCATGTTCTGTACGGCAAACCAAAATATCGGCCATGATCCCGCTCTCCATCAATGCTTTTATGGAGTGCTGTGAAGGTTTGGTTTTTAATTCCTTGGCTGCAGCCAAATAAGGTATGAGGGTCAGATGTACGACTATGACATTCTCCTCCCCTAGTTCCCACTGCATTTGACGTACAGCTTCTATATAGGGTAAGGATTCTATATCCCCTACTGTACCCCCGATCTCAGTAATAACAATATCGTATTCCCCACTATTCCCTAAGATCTTTACGCGCTCCTTGATCTCATTGGTAATATGAGGTATCACCTGTACTGTTTTCCCAAGAAATTCTCCCTTTCTTTCTTTCTCGATAACACTTTGGTAGATGCGCCCTGTAGTTACATTATTAGCCTGGGAAGTTGGAACGTTAAG
This sequence comes from Flavobacteriaceae bacterium, assembly GCA_029861705.1. Taxonomy (GTDB): domain Bacteria; phylum Bacteroidota; class Bacteroidia; order Flavobacteriales; family Flavobacteriaceae; genus HDS-28. The sequence continues at coordinate 1,081 of JAOTYW010000175.1, read as the reverse complement.
AAAACGTTCATAATGCCCCAGATCCAGATCGGTTTCTGCTCCATCATCGGTCACATAACACTCCCCATGCTCGTACGGATTTAACGTACCCGGATCTACATTAATATAGGGATCTAATTTCTGTATGGTAGTTCTGTAACCCCTTGCCTGAAGTAACTTGGCAAGAGAAGCTGCGATGATGCCTTTTCCCAATGAAGATGTAACACCTCCCGTAACAAATATGTATTTCGTATCTGGCATATTCGCGCACTTATTACGGGATTCAAAGATACAAATTGCCAAAAGAAAATTTTGGCATTTCGTCTAAAATCTAAAAATTATTCCCAGACTTCTCCGGATTTGGTGAGTTCTCTGTAGACTTTTTGCTGCCATTCGCGTTGCCTGTCCAGCAACCTGGAAGAATTTGTTTCCAGATCATAACGGTCCTGATACTCAGACAGTTCCTTGTTTACTTGTTTAAACATTGATCTGACCTCCGCCTTAATATTATCCGTAAACCGACTTTGCGCTAGCCGTGTACGAAATTTACGAGCAAACAATTCTGTGATATCAAAATGTAGCTGTTCATGCGCCAAAATGTGTGCACTGGCCAGTTGATCCTGCACCCAGGACCTTGTAGGGTAAAAAAATGCTGTTACGGTAAAGTCGGCAATCATTTCTCCATTTTGCTCCATCGAACTGAAGGAGTAGCTTATGCCGCTGGCGGTTAAGGCTGCGACCGGACTTGAATCAGGAGATTCATCTTTAAAATCAGCCCAGTTGAGTCGGCGTTCTGCCGACCAGGGCAAGGGTTCTTCCTCTTGGGCGATACCTGTGAATACCAGCAAGAATAGTTGGAATGAAAGTAGTATCCTCAGAAACCCCATTGATAGCTGATGTCTTTTTCGATATCGGGGTGAAGACTATAAATAACAGGGCAGGTATTCGCTGTTTTTTCCAATATAGCCCGGTGTTCTTCCGGAATGCCCATGGGCATTTGTATATGTACTTTGATTTTGCTGATACGTCTGGGTGCTGAAGCCATCGTTTTCGTTACCTCAGCTGTAGCATTGGCCAGATCTACTCCGAGACTCCTCGCCTT
>JAOTYW010000174.1 GCA_029861705.1 Flavobacteriaceae bacterium | reverse complement strand
ACTACAGGGTTGAAATCTTCAAAATAAAATATGATTAGTTGATCACCTGAACATTTCCTGCGACCATTCCTTTTCTTCCTTCAGTTTCTTCGTATTCTACTTTGTCTCCTTCATTCAGATCAACGCCATTTAATGACGTTACATGAACAAAGATGTCATTCCCTGTTTCATCGTTTGTGATGAATCCGTATCCCTTGGATACATTAAAAAATTTGACGGTACCTGTCATAACTAAAAAATTAAATAAAATATGGTGTAAAAGTAGGCTTTTTATGGCTTAGAGCGAGGGAATTCCTCTAATTTTCATGCCTGTTTTCATTTTCTTGGCGCTTTGTTTGACTTTTGCGCATCTTATGGATGTTCTCTTCATTGAGCATATAATCTTTCATTTTTTTACCGCGACTTGCCCGGATTAAAAATAAAGGCATGGCCAGAAGGAACAAGCCCAGGGTTCCGAAACCAATCCACTTTTTTGCTGCTTCGGGAAATTCATCCTGAATTGAAAAACCATAAATAATAGCTGCCACAGCTCCCAGCGTAATAAGGATATTTACGTATTTCAATAGTCCCTTCATATTAGCCGGTAAATTGTATCAATTGCTTCCTGTAGGCAGTCAAAAGTTTTGACTTAGATATAAAACCATAGTATTTGCCATTTTTTATGACAGGCAAATTCCAGGCATTGCTACGGGTAAATTTGTTCATAACATCCTGCATTTGGTCAATGTCATATAATATCTGTTCAGGCGGCGTATGCATAAATGAAACTACTTTCATCTTGTCGTACAAGGCCTGATCGAACATGTACTCCCGTATATCATCCAGCAGGACAATGCCACTTAATTCACCTTTGTTACTGACTACCGGGAATAAGTTACGAGTGGATTTAGAAACAGCATCCTGCACCATTTGGCCGAGCGTCATGTTTGGTGTTATGGCCAAAAAGTCCTTTTCAATTACTTCGTCCATTTCCATGACGGTGAGTACGTTCTGATCTTTATCATGCGTAAGCAGTGCTCCTGCTTCTGCGAGCTCTCTTGTATAGATCGAATTCTCCACTTTGTTCTTTGTAAACAAAAAAGAGATGGCACATGTGATCATGAGTGGAACAAATAATTCATATCCTCCTGTGATCTCAGCTATTAGGAAAATTGCCGTCAAAGGTGCATGCAATACACCGGCGATCAAGCCCGCCATACCTATCAGGGTGAAATTGCTTTCATTTACTTCGAACCCCAAACCTACATTATTAATAGTTTTGGCAAGCACATTACCCAAAGCACTGCCCATGACCATCGTAGGGATAAAAATTCCACCACTTCCTCCCGCGGCCAAAGTAGTGGTCATGGCAATTGCTTTAAAAAGGGTAATGCCAAATAATAAGATTATGACTACCCAAATGTTATCGAGGTAGGCATCAAAAGGTGTATAACCAAGGGCCTGTACAGCTTGTCCATCCAGCAGATCGTTAATGAATCCAAATCCTTCGCCATAGAGCGGCGGTATAAAATAGAGCATGGTACCAATGGCCAGGCCTCCGACGATCAACTTTCCAACAGGACCTTTAAACTTTTCAAATATGGCATGTATCCAGAAATACATTTTAGTAAAATAGATGGAAGCAATAGCTGTTCCCAATCCCAGAAGGATATAAAAAAGAGTGTCGCGAATCTCAAAAGTTTCAGATACTCTAAAACTAAACAGCGTTTCATCTCCCAGAAAAAAATAGGAAGTCAATACGCCTGAGACTGAGGCAAACAACATCGGAAGTAAAGACAATAATGTTAAGTCCAGACTAAATACCTCAACGGCGAATATAATTGCTGCGATGGGGGATTGAAAGATAGAGCTTATAGCACCTGCTGAAGCACAGGCGATCAAAAGAGACCTGTCCTTAGGATTGTTATGTAGCCAACGTGAAATGTTGGAGCTGATAGCTGCCCCGGAAGCCACGGCGGGGCCTAATAAACCTACTGAACCCCCGAATCCCACAGTAAGGGGAGCTGTTATGAGTGGAGTGTATATTTTTCTGAGGGGTATTATCCCTTTGCGTTTTGAAAGGGAGAAGAGGATGGATGAGACTGCATGTTCTAATGGTCCTTTATAAATATATTTAGCATAGAGATAGACTAAGGTGAGTCCTATGATGGGTAGAATAAAATAGAGCTCATTGCTTATTCCAAAAACCCCTTTTTCCGAAAGGGACTGAATTAAATAAGTAATATTTTTTAGCGTTACGGCCGCAAGTCCGGCGAGCAGGCCTACCAGGATACTCATCAATTGGATGAATGTCCTGTTGGAGATATGATGATATCTCCATTTATGAAGTCGTTTCCAAAGTCCCTTAAGAGTGGGCATATATTATGATGAAGGTAGGTCTATTTTTAAACCTAATTCCTTCAATTGATCTTTATCTATATGAGCCGGTGCATCGATCATGACATCTCTTCCGCTGTTATTTTTTGGGAAGGCAATGAAGTCGCGTATCGTTTCCTGCCCTCCCAGAATAGCAACGAATCTATCAAGTCCAAAAGCAATACCTCCATGGGGGGGTGCCCCATATTGAAAGGCATCCATCAGAAATCCAAATTGTGCTTTCGCTTCTTCCTCCGTAAAGCCTAAATGTTTGAACATTAGCTGCTGCACTTCTTTGTCGTGGATACGAATAGAACCACCTCCAATTTCATTACCATTCAGTACCAGGTCATACGCATTGGCCCTGACAGCACCAGGATCCGAATCAAGTAGTGATAATTGGTCCGGTTTTGGTGATGTAAACGGATGGTGCATTGCGTGGTAGCTCTCTGAATCTTCATCCCATTCCAATAAAGGAAAATCGGTGACCCATAAAGGTGCAAACTCATCAGTTTTACGCAAGCCAAGCTGGTTGGCCAATTCCATTCGCAAGACATTTAACTGATTTCGACTTGCTGCTTTATCTCCTGAAATTATCAATAGGAGATCTCCTTTTTGTGCACCTAGAGTTTTGGCCCATTTGGCAAGATCTTCAGTGTCATAAAATTTATCAACTGAGGATTTATAGGTGCCATCCTCATTGCATTTTACATAAACAAGGCCCTTAGCTCCCACCTGAGGTCTTTTTACCCAATCTACCCAGGCATCGATCTCTTTGCGCGACCATGAAGCGCCGCCGGGAACGGCAATTCCTACGACTAATTCTGCCTGGTTAAAGACATTAAAATCTCCATGCTGTGCCAGCGCATTAAGTTCTCCGAATTCCATTCCAAACCGTATATCTGGCTTGTCGCTGCCATAGCGCTGCATGGCCTCATCATACGTCATTCGCGGAAAAGCACCTGTATCTACCCCGTGAATGGCGTGTAATACATGTCTGGTTAAGCCTTCAAAAGTTTCCAGAATATCATCCTGCTCCACAAAAGCCATTTCGCAATCGATCTGGGTGAATTCAGGCTGTCTATCGGCTCTCAAGTCTTCATCCCTGAAACATTTAACGATCTGGAAATACTTGTCCATCCCGCCTACCATCAGCAGTTGTTTAAAGGTCTGGGGCGACTGTGGGAGGGCATAGAACTGTCCTTCATTCATGCGACTGGGCACGACAAAGTCCCTGGCTCCTTCTGGGGTTGATTTGATGAGATAAGGTGTTTCGACCTCAATAAAACCCTGATCGGAAAGGTACTTGCGCACTTCCATGGTCACTTTGTGCCTAAAAATGAGATTGTCTTTTACCGGATCGCGACGAATGTCGAGGTAACGGTATTTCATTCGTAATTCATCCCCACCATCTGTCTCGTCCTCTATGGTGAAAGGAGGCAGTAGGGAAGGATTAAGAATTGTAAATTCACTCACCAGGAGCTCAATATCCCCGGTAGGGATTTGATCGTTTCGTGAAGTGCGTTGAATTATCGTTCCTTTTGCCTGCAGGACAAATTCTCGTCCTAATTTCTTAGCTTTCTCCAGGACATCAGCTGGCGTTCTTTCTTCATCAAAAACCAATTGGGTGATGCCATAGCGATCCCTCAGATCTACCCAGAGCACAAATCCCTTATCCCTTATTTTATGTACCCATCCGGCCAGGGTAATTTCCTGTCCAATCTGGGCTTGTCGCAGTTCTCCGCATGTATGTGTCCTGTACATGAATTCGCTTAAATATATAGGCGCAAATGTAAGAAGTTAAGCTTGTTCAAGGAATAGATAGGATTGATATTTTGTTTAGTACGATATAAATTGATTTGATACCAATTTTAATATTATCCCTAATTCTTTTGTGAACTGGAATACTTGACTAACTTAGTCAGTTCAATTAGCATAATTTAAACATACTGACTATGGAAAAATTACTACTCAGAAAAAGGTTCTTGTGGTTATTCCTTCTGATTCCCGTATTTGGGTTTTCGCAAGGAGTAGTGAGCGGGAACATAACTGACGCCAGCGATGGGGGACCCTTAGCTGGAGTTAACGTAGTTGTTAAAGGTACCAGTACCGGGACAACTTCAGACTTTGACGGTAACTATGAAATTTCTGTCGATTCTTTTCCAACGACCTTGATCTTCTCCTCTTTGGGCTATGAAACCAAGGAATTAGATGTTAGCGGTGCTGGCACCTTAAATGTCTCACTTGGAGAATCTGCTACAGGACTAGAGGAGGTAGTGGTTACCGGTTTGGGAACTTCGATCAAACGAAGTAACCTGGCCAATGCGGTTTCTACTGTTTCTTCAGAAGAACTGGTAGGAACAACAGCCCAGTCTACTTTAGATGGGGCACTCTACGGGAAACTAACAGGGGTGAACATTACTTCTTCTTCCGGAGCACCTGGTGGAGGTTTCGCATTGCGGTTACGGGGTATTTCCTCTATTAATGGAAATAACCAACCACTCTACATTGTAGATGGCGTGTATGTAAACAATGCGGAAATTCCTTCCGGCCTGCGATTTGCCTCTGGGGCAAACCGAGGAAATGAAGAGAATTCCTCTAACCGAATTGCAGATTTAGATCCGAATGACATCCAAAACATTGAGGTGTTAAAAGGAGCATCTGCGGCTGCTATTTATGGTACTCGTGCGAACGCAGGGGTTGTGATCATTACAACGAAACGTGGGCGTGCAGGGAAAACAGATATCAGCTTTAAGCAGGATACGGGATTCAATACAATAATTAAAAAACTCGGATTGCGACCCTGGACTGCCTCTGCAGTTGACGCGGCATTTGGCGCCAGTGAAGTGGACCTGTACAATCAGGCCATTGCGAGTGGCGGACTTATTGACTATGAAGATGAGATCTATGGGGAAACCGGATTTATAACAGACACTGGAGTCAGTGTCCGTGGAGGGGGAGAGAAAACCCGCTTCTTTGTAGGTACTTCTTATAGAAATGAAGATGGTATTATTAAAAATACCGGATTTAACCGATTTTCACTGAGGGCTAATATAGATCATACGATCTCTAAAACTTTTAATTTCTCCACATCCTCCAATTATGTGCGAAGTGGATCGAGCCGAAGTTTTACAGGGAATGAGAACGAAGGAGGTCTGAGCTATGGATATACCCTTGCATTTACACGTCCGTGGATAGACTTGTTCCCGGATGACACCGGCGTTTATCCGGATAACCCAAACTATTCTGGTAACCCGATATTTGTCCGTGATGAAGCTACTAATGAAGACACAAACAGCCGATTCATTCAAGGGGCGAAGTTTACTACAAACTTGCTTGATAATGGAAGTGATGTAGTTCGATTGATCTTCAATGGAGGGATAGATTTCCTTGCCAATGAGACGTATGTCTATGTACCGGAAACGCATCAGGCCCAGCGCGGAAACCAAAATGGTTTTATTGGAGTAGGTAAAAATAATTTTACCAATTATAACTACCAGGGGATTGCAGTTTGGAATACGAATGCTATTGATGATGATCTTGCATTAACTACGCAGGGGGGTATTTCTTACCTGGAACAACAAACAGATCTGGTATTTAACCAGGCTACGCAATTGATCCCTAATCAGACAAGTTTAAGTCAGGGATCAGCCCAGAGCATTACGCAAACGGTATCCACTGTGAAGGAATTTGGATATTTCGGGCAGATAGAAGGAAA
>JAOTYW010000173.1 GCA_029861705.1 Flavobacteriaceae bacterium | reverse complement strand
CAATCCGAGGATCTATTGTCTTTGAACTAATAACATGCCCCTACAACAAACCAACCCCACTGCAACAAATGCCTGGAAGCAATTAGAACAATTGTGCAAAAAAGAGGCAACACTTCACTGTAAAGAATTATTTGCAACCGATCCTTCACGCGCCAAGCGCTTAAGTAGGGAATGGGGCGATTTCTTTGTAGACTTCTCTAAAAACAGGATTACTGAAGAATCGGTGAATTTGCTTCTGCAACTCGCAGAGGAAATGTCATTGGATGATGCCATTAAAAAATTCTTTGAAGGCGATGTAATCAATCAAACAGAAGGCAGGGCTGTATTACACACTGCGCTGCGGGCAAAAAAGGATGAGGTCATTTGGCAAGATGGGGTGAATGTCGTGGATGAAGTACACCAGGTACGCAACAAAATCAAGGAATTTTGCGTAGGGATCATCTCAGGAAGTACAAAGGGATATACGGGAAAAGCATTTACCGATGTCGTAAATATCGGCATTGGTGGTTCAGACCTGGGCCCTTTTATGGTTACAGAGGCCCTGGCGTTTTACAAAAACCATCTCACGCTTCATTATGTGAGTAATATCGATGGGGATCATGTGCATGAAGCCTTGAAACAGCTTGATCCCGAGACGACACTTTTCATTATTGTATCCAAAAGTTTTACGACACAGGAAACCTTGGGGAACGCCACAACTAGTAAGAATTGGTTCCTCCAAACAGCCGGGCAAGAAGATGTACCCAAACATTTTATTGCAGTCTCTTCAAACGTAGAAAAGGCTGTAGCATACGGAATTAAGCCGGACAATATTTTTCCCATGTGGGATTGGGTTGGTGGGCGCTTTTCCCTTTGGAGCGCAGTTGGGCTATCTGCGGCTCTTGGTATAGGCTATGAGAATTTTGAAAAATTACTGGACGGAGCCAATGCGATGGATAGGCATTTTAAGGAAACAGAACTGGAGAATAACCTGCCTGTTTTAATGGCCTTGCTTACGGTTTGGTATAATAATTTCCTGGGGGCAGAAACGGAGGCCATCATTCCTTATACGCAATACCTGCATCGCTTTTCGGCTTACTTGCAACAGGGCTTTATGGAAAGCAATGGCAAGCGTGTAGACCGTGCAGGGCTTCCAGTCACGTATCAAACCGGCACAGTGATCTGGGGAGAACCCGGCACCAATGCCCAACACGCTTTTTTTCAGTTAATTCATCAGGGGACTAAATTGATACCGGCAGATTTTATTGGTTTTCGCACTTCTTTACACGGGGATCAGGAACACCACGATAAATTGATGGCAAATTTCTTCGCTCAGACTGAAGCTTTGATGAATGGCAAAACCAAAGAAGAAGCGGCGAGTGAATTAGAGCTAAGCAATAACACAGCTGAAACAATCGAGGCTTTGTTGCCCTTTAAAATATTCCCTGGAAATAACCCGACAACGACAATATTAATAGAAAAATTAACGCCTCATTCCCTTGGAGCCTTGATCGCGATGTACGAGCACAAGATCTTTGTTCAGGGAGTACTTTGGAACATTTTTAGTTTCGACCAATGGGGTGTTGAATTAGGGAAACAATTGGCCACGACCATCCTTGCCGAAATTCAGACCAAAAACACCGGATCTCACGACTCTTCCACGAGCCAGCTTATTCATAAATTTCTCAATAAGTAAGGGCTTTCAACACTTGTTAACAACTTCAAATAACTTCTTTTCAGCTATCCTAAATATTTGTTAAATTGAGAGGCTTAATTGAACGGTTTCTCATTGCGAGATTGATTGAAAAACCACTCATTTGCAACGCATTATTTATAACCATAGAACTCTTAATTATGAAAAGATTTTACTTGGCTGTCGCAGCACTATTATGTACGGCGATGGCATTTTCTCAGGGGGTTACCACTTCGGCGATCCGGGGTCAGGTAACAGACAGTAACGGGGAGCCTTTACCTGGGGCCACCGTTGTAGCTGTTCACAATCCTACCAGTACGACGTATGGAGCTGCTGCGGATTTCGATGGATATTTCCGTATCTCTAACATGCGGGCCGGAGGTCCTTATACGGTGACTATTACTTATGTAGGATATTCGGATGATGTGAAGAATGACATTTTCCTAACATTGGGTCGTGCTTCTATATTGAGCGCCGAGCTATCAGAATCGGCAACGGCTTTGCAAGAAGTTGTTGTTACCAGTTCAAGCATTTTCGGATCCAGTAAAACGGGTGCGGCAACCACAATAGGAAGAAGGGATGTCGCTACCTTACCAGCAGCTTCTCGTTCTATTGCTGACTTTATCCGGATCACGCCTCAGGCACAACTGACAGAAGGGAATGATGGTTTTTCTGTTTCTCTTGCAGGTCAAAACAACCGCTACAATGCAATATATATAGATGGTGCTGTAAATAATGATGTGTTTGGTTTGGCAGGCTCAGGAACCAATGGTGGGCAAACAGGTGTGAATCCATTCTCAGTTGATGCTATTGAAGCTTTCCAGGTGAACATCGCTCCTTTTGATGTACGCCAGTCTGGTTTCTCCGGTGGATCGATCAATGCGATCACGCGTTCCGGATCTAACGATTGGGAAGGCTCTGCTTATGCATTCGCTCGTAGAGAAAGCCTTGCCGGCAAAACGCCACCCGATTTAGTAGGTGATGGAGAAGAACGCGAAAAGCTAGCCGATTTCAGCGCTACCACTTGGGGTGTCCGCATCGGAGGTCCGATTGTTAAGGATAAAGCATTCATATTTGTAAATTATGAGCGCGAAGATCGTGAAGAACCGCAGCCTTTTAATTTCAGTAATTATACCGGACAATCATCTTTAGCTGATATAGAGGGATTGTCTTCCTTCCTTCAAAGTACTTATGGCTACAACCCAGGGATCTTTGATAACAATACACGTACGCTAGAGAGTGATAAATTGACCGTGAAGTTCGATTGGAATATGAACGCAGATCACAATTTATCGCTTCGCCATAGCTATGTAGGCGCGAAGAATTTAGAGGCGAGAAACTCAGGAAATCGGAATATTGGATTTATTAACGGATCAGAATACTTCGAAACTTCAACGAATAGTACGGCCCTTGAGCTGACTTCCCGCTTTGGAGACGAGTTTGCCAACAGTTTGGTCATTGGGTATACCGCTGTACAGGACGACAGAGATCCTCAAGGGCAGGAATTCCCAACTGTGGATATTCAGGACGGTGGCGGAACGATCTCCTTTGGAGCAGAGCCTTTCTCAACAGCTAACTTGTTAGACCAGGATGTCTTTACGATCACCGATAATTTTGAGATCTATTCCGGACGTCATACCATTACCTTGGGAACTAACCTGGAATGGGCTACTGTCAAGAACCTCTTCTTTGCCTTCAACTTTGGAGATTATACTTTTGAAGATCAGTTTGATGACATGGGGAATTTACTTTCCACAGGATTAAACCAATTCCTGACAGGTCAGGATGCAGATGTATATCAGCATGGCTATTCCTTGGTTGGATCGAACGTAGTGGGAGATGCTTCTTCCGGTTCGGCTGACTTTAAAACCTTCCAGGCTGGATTCTATGCACAGGATGAGATCGATTTCACAGATGATTTCCGCGTTGCCATCGGGGTGCGTGTAGATTTTCCTTACTGGGATGATGGGACTGTCAACGAGGATTTCAACACACGTACTGTTGGCTTGCTTGAAAATGCTGGAAAAGATCTTCAAGGCGCCCGTGTCGGTCAGGGGATCGATGCAACAGCTCACCTTGCACCACGTCTCGGATTTAACTGGGATGTACAAGGTAATAGAACTACGCAAATTCGCGGGGGTATAGGTGTATTTACTTCCAGATTGCCTCTTGTATGGCCGGGAGGTACATATAATAACAATGGTGTAACAGGTGGATTCAACTTTGAATTCGGACAACCATTTGTTGCAGATGTAAATAGCCAGTTTAAAGATCCACTACCAGGAACAGGTGGACTAGGGGGTAATATTGATCTGATCGCCAAAGACTTTAAACTTCCACAAGTATTCAAATATAATATTGCTGTAGATCAGCAACTACCCTGGTGGGGATTAGTGCTTAGCGCCGATTACCTGCGTACAGAAGTGATAAGTGATATTTATTACGAAAACCTGAATTTAAAGGGCCCTGATGGTTTCTATTCAGGAGCGGATAACCGACCTTTCTATGACAGAAGAGATGAGATTGACGACACCTATGGTAGAATCATCCTTGCTTCAAACACGAATGAAGGCTATTCAGATAATCTGACCTTTACACTGCGCAAACCATTCGAAAATGGATTTGCCGGTCAGGTTTCCTACTCTTATGGAGATTCGTTCAAGATCTTTGACGGAACATCTTCCCAGAATAGCTCACAGTGGAGAAATATTTCAAGCGTAAACGGGAAGAACTCCCAATTACCGGTTACACGATCCGATTTTGCATTGGGGAACAGAATCTCTGCGAATATGTCTTATGAACTGAATTGGAATGACAATGTGAAGACCACTTTTGGATTATTCTATGAAGGCTTCCAGGGTCAGCCATATAGTTTCACCTATAGAGAAGGTCGAGACCTTCTTAATGATGATTCCAGGGATAATGCCCTGATGTATATTCCCAGTAATGCCGCTGAAATTTCCCTTACTGGAGATGCAGCAGAACAGGCAGAGCAATGGAATCGTTTAGATACCTTTATTAATAGTATTGAATACCTCAGGGAAAATCGCGGAAAATACGCGGAGCGAAATGCAGTGCGTGGACCATGGAGTCATATTGTTGACCTAAAAGTCCTTCAAGATTTCAAAGTTAACTTTGGCGGGGAAAAGGAACACACATTCCAGATCTCTGCAGATATCTTCAATTTCACCAATTTCTTGAATAAAGATTGGGGTAAACGAAACTTTATCCGTAATGCAGTGAGTCCATTACAGACAGTTTCTACAGGAGATACACCTGTATTTACGATCAATGACGGTGTTGTGAATTCTGATGGAACACCTAACATCGAAGAACTCGATGATTTCGGTATTGCCTCTTCAAGATGGCAAGCCCAACTTGGCTTACGTTATATTTTTAACTAAGAATAACCACCAAGTAGACCAACCCTGTAGCACGTGCTGCAGGGTTTTTTGTTTAAATAATGTACATTTAATATCTAAATTCAACCACTATGGAAATCCTCAACACTGCACATTCGTATTTAGCATATGTCGTACTGGCACTGCTGTTTTTTGCTGTTAGTAATGCCGTACTAGGCTTAGTTGGCAAGAAGATCTTTACCCTGGAAAAAGATTTTCGTTTAAGTTTATTCACATTGATACTGGCACATTTGCAGCTGGTCTTAGGACTTCTTGTCTTCTTCACTTCTACAAGCGGGCTCAAGGCAATTCAGGAACTGGGTATGGGAGGCATGAATTCAGCAGCACGACTTTTAGCAGTTGAACATCCATTTGTAAATATACTGGCCATTGTATTGATAACTATCGGCTGGTCGCGGCATAAGAAGTTCATGGAAGGGGCTAAAAAGTTCAAAAGTATTGCCTTGTTTTATGGATTGGGCTTACTGCTTATCCTGAGCCGGATCCCATGGGCCCAATGGTTCAATTAATCAGCTTTTCGCACTAAATGGAGATAGACCGGAAAATGATCACTATATCCTCCCTTATATCTTCCGGCTATATACGTACTTTTCGGATATCCCTTATATCGGCCTGTGGCCTGTACCAGGTATGGGGGCATATAGATCCCGGCTTTCCAAAACCTGTATCCTTCCCTTGAGGTAATAGACGCATAGCTGTTAAGCAGGATTTGATCGAAAAGGCTCCAGCGATCCCGGTAGCCAATTGTTCCATAGCCTTTGGCAAATAATTTATCCATCGGGTTGAACAATTGATATGTTCCTAAAGAGTCTATAACTCCTCGGCTTTGAAGCACTTGTTTAATACTTTTATTAGTGGGATTATCATTAAAATCGCCCATGATGAACAGGGGCATTCCCGGGTGTTCGTTTCCCAGGGAATCTATTAGTCTTCGCGTAACCCGGGCTGCATGCAGCCTGTTTGGCTCACTTCTTTGTGTTCCTCCTCTTCTGG
>JAOTYW010000172.1 GCA_029861705.1 Flavobacteriaceae bacterium | reverse complement strand
CAGTTTGTCAAATTGGTCCCCATTGACTCTAATTCTGAGATAGATAATATTTTGCTAGGAATTGACGTGGAAACAAAGCATATATATAAGCTGATCGAGACCGGTAAGAATGGGACACGCACGACCATCACTGTTAATTCTTTTAAAACCAATCAGCCGTTATCAAAAACCTTATTTACTTTTGATGAAAAGAAGTACGAAGACGAAGGGTACTACATCATAAGAAATTAAGCGTTGCGTATACTTGACCAGTACATCCTAAAACGATTTCTCTACAATTTTTTCAGTTCGTTCCTGATCCTGATGTTTATTTTCATCTTTCAGACGATCTGGCTCTTTATTGATGATCTTGCCGGAAAAGGCCTGGATTTTATCATTATCGCTAAATTTCTTTTCTACCTTTTACCAGACCTCACCGAAAAGGTCTTGCCCTTAACTGTTTTATTGGCTTCTATCATCACCTTTGGCACCTTTGCTGAAAACTATGAATTTGCAGCTATGAAAGCATCTGGCATGTCTTTACAACGTGCCATGAGGATCCTGGCTATCCTGGTATCCTTTCTTGGTATCCTAACCTTCTTTTTTGCCAATAATGTTATCCCTGTTTCCCAACAAAAGATCTACAATCTGCGAAGAAATATTGCTACGGTAAAACCTGCTGCAGTGATTGAAGAAGGCATTTTTAGTGATTTTGAGGGTATGAATATCAAGGTGAACAAAAAATATGGCGACAATGACCGCTTTTTAGATCAGATCATTATCCATAAGAAATCGCGCTTGCAAAAGAATACGACTGTCATCAAAGCCAAATCGGGCGAACTGATCAGTTCTGAAGGCTCAGCTATCGTTCAATTATTACTGAAAGACGGACATTATTACGAAGATGTCGTCCCTCGTTCTGGAAACCAGAAACGCAATTTTCCTTTTGCCAAGGCCAAATTTGAAACATATACCTTGAATATTGAGATACCGGAAAATGAAAAAGATCTGGAAGAAGAGCGGAATGTACGTACCGATAAAATGAAAAATATCGGCCGCTTAATTCGGGACATCGACTCCCTTGAGCAAAATAACAAGACCCTGGTACGGGCATTTTCAGAAAATATGATAGAGCGGGTTGGTGTTTTTAATCCGCTTCAGGAACTCGATAGTATTGATGCGCAGATAAGAAAGGAAAATCGCGATCAAATGCGCAAAAGAGCGGGGTTAGCTGACTCGATTAAAAGTATACCAGTTGATACGGTACGTACTGCAAAAGATATTATGAATTTGTATCCTGAGTTCCAGCGGTCTCAATTACTGGCAACTGCGCGAAACAAAATTGCTAATTTGTATAATTCTGTTTCTGGGAAAAAAAATGATTTCGATCGACGATACAAGATCTACAACATGCACATCCTTTCACTACATAAAAAGTATGCACTTGGCTTATCCTGCATCATCCTCTTTTTTGTAGGTGCACCTTTGGGCGCCATCATTAGAAAAGGTGGAATTGGCTTACCCCTTGTCATTGCCATCATCATTTTTCTCAGCTACTATTTTATTGGCGTTTTTGCAGGAAATTATTCGAAAGAAGGGAATATTCACCCTATACTTGGTGCATGGCTTTCTACCATAATAATACTACCTTTGGGCATCTTTTTAACACGGAAAGCAACGGCCGACAGGGGACTAACAGATTTCAGCTTCCTGGCGCAACGCTTTCGGTCACTATTCAGATTTCGAAAGAAGAATGATCAGAACTAAAACACGTACTATCGAGTTAAATACTATTGAGGAAGCCATCGAAGATATTCGAAAAGGCAAAGTCGTCATTGTTGTTGATGATGAAAACAGGGAGAATGAAGGGGATTTTATCGCTGCAGCCGAAATGGTTACGCCAGAGATGATCAATTTTATGACAAAGAATGGGCGTGGTTTGATCTGCGCCCCCTTAACAGAGGATCGATGTGACGAATTGCAGCTCAAGATGATGGTGGAGAACAATACGGTCATGCACAACACTCAATTTACCGTTTCAGTAGATTTGATCGGACATGGATGTACAACCGGAATTTCGGTGCAAGACCGAGCCAAGACTGTCAAAGCCCTGACCAAAGAGGAAACTTCGCCGGAGGATCTGGGAAGACCTGGACATATTTTTCCCATCAAAGCAAAAAATGGCGGTGTTCTGAGACGCACCGGTCATACCGAAGCAGCTGTGGATTTTGCGCGTTTGGCAGGATTTACACCTGCCGGCTTACTAGTAGAGATCCTGAATGAAGATGGTACGATGGCCCGCCTGCCACAATTAGCTGAAGTTGCCAAAAAACACGACTTAAAACTAGTCTCAATTGAAGACCTGGTGGCCTACAGAATGGAGCACGACAGCCTGATCGATAAGAAAGAAGAATTTAAAATGGAAACCCGCTTTGGTCGCTTTACTTTCCACGCCTTTCAACAGACAACAAATGATCAGGTGCATATTGCTTTGACCAAGGGGAATTGGAAAACCGGAGATCCGGTGCTTACCCGGATTAACTCTACCCTTGTGAACAATGATATCCTGGGCACACTCACCAGTGATACCGATAGTAAACTAGACCTTATGTTCCGGGCGATCAATGATGAAGGTAAAGGAGCAATTGTTTTTATCAATCCTGAATTCCAAGCCCATGATTTGTTAAAACGAATCGGGGGGTTAAAACAAAATCAACAAAAGGGGATTATGAAAGCGCCCAAAAAATCGATGGATATCCGCGACTTTGGGATCGGAGCGCAGATTCTGCACGATCTAAAAATTAGCAAGATCCGACTATTGACCAACTCCGAACAAGCCAAAAGAGTTGGGATCGTAGGCTATGGCCTGGAAATAATTGATTACGTCGCTTATTAGGACCGGAGTGCTTTATTCAGCACTTTGGCCATTTTTTCTGCCCGCGCTTGTACTTCCGCTTCACTCCAGGAAAGTTTGATCAGAATAGAGATATTTCTACCCAGCCATGTATCTGACTTCGGATACCTGTCTGTATTTCTTTCCCGAATGCGCCCGATCATTTCGGGATTAAGAGGGTACACAGATACTGCTTCCAGAAAATGCCCCCATTTTCTGTAGTAATGCCAATTGTTATCATACCAGTAAAAGCAGCCATCGATTCCTGCCTCCTTCAACAAAGAAGCTGAGTTACGAGCAAGAGCTTTATTTGGTAAGAAAATATTTAGAAAAGAATAATTAGGCACCCCGCGTTCCGGAATCCGCCTAAAAAGCACGCCCTCCACCCCGGACAAGGCGGTTCGAATTATTCCATAATTACGTTTTTGAAGATTAATAAAATCATCCAGACGCCTGAGTTGTGCAAGTCCGACGGCAGAATTTAATTCTGAGATCCGAAAATTATAACCGAGAAAAAGGTGATCTTCCTCACCCCTGTCTGTTCCCATGTGGTCGTGGCCATGATCCGCATACATATGTGCCCGGGATTGATAGGCCTCATTATTTGTGATCAGGGCCCCTCCTTCTCCACAGGTAATTGTCTTTACGTAATCAAAAGAAAAGCAGCCCATATCGCCAATGCTCCCAAGCGGTTTTCCTTCATAACTGCCGCCAATCGCCTGGCAGGCATCTTCAATGAGAAGTAAACTATAGGCATCACAGATTTTTTTTAATGCCCCCAGATCAGCCATGGAACCACACATGTGTACGGGCATGATGGCTTTGGTTTGTTCTGTAATCCTTTCTTCAATTGAGGCAGGATCCAGCGTAAGTGTATCATCTATATCTGCCATCACAGGAATGGCTCCCGTCATCATAATAGCTTCAAAAGTGGCTACAAAGGTGAATGTAGGTATAATAACTTCATCCCCATGTCCGATACCGGCCACTGCGAGCGCCGTGGTCAGTGCAGTCGTTCCGCTGCTGACAACCTGGGCATGCTTCACCTGCATGCGATTTGCCAGGGCTTCCTCCAGTTCCTTAGTTTTCCAGTGCCCGTTACGCATCCCGTCAAAGCCATAGCGCATAAGAACACCATTGTCAAGCACATCCTGTACTTCTTTCTTTTCTAAATCCCCAAAAAGTTCAAATCCCGGCATAGCTTATTTTAAGTAAAGAACCAGAGTTTCACAGCCATGACTACAACCATGATGATCAAAAATATTTTAATAAAGCCATCACCTTTGGCCACGGCAATCCTACTTGAAAACCAGGCGCCCAGTCCATTTCCAAGAGCCAGGACCAGACCCACTTCCCAAATAACCTTATCGTTCAGTATAAAGACCAGGAGGGCAGCCAAGGTATAAGTGAATACTACTGCGACCTTCGTCGCATTGGCTCGTACCAGGTTCATTTTGTTTACATAATGCAGGAATAATAAGATAACAAAGCCGATCCCGGCATTAATAAATCCGCCATAAATCCCAAAAAAGAAAAAAGCGATAATTCCTATCCAAAGATGTTTCCCGGTAATACGTTCTATCAGGTCTTCTGTTTTCATTTTCGGCTTGAAAATGATGATAGCTACGACGATCAACATAACGATCGCAAGGATCCGGTTAAAGGTTTCCCCACGAATGTCTACTGCGATATATGCTCCAATGATAGCTCCAACGAGCGCTGAGATCCCCAGGTAGAGATTAAAAGGAAAAGTTGCAACACCTTTGCTCTTATAACCGGCTACCCCTATGGCTGTCTGTATGGCAATGGCCACCCTATTGGTTCCATTAGCCACGCTGGGCGGTAGTCCTAGAAAGATGAGAACGGGTAGCGATATAAGGGAAGCTCCCCCTGCCACGGTATTAATAAACCCAACAACAAACCCCACGACTACAAGGAGCGGATAGTGCCACCATTCTTCCATGGGATAAAAATACATGCTTGGAAAGGAATTACCGCATATTATTTTTAGATTCATGGCCGCCGAAAAATAATAAAGATTCCTAAAGGAAAAAGCACGCTCCTTTTGGACTTCCGATCATTTTATAAAGTGTTAAAGATTCAATATTAATTCATCGGATAATATCTACCTGTTATCGAATTATGTCTTTTTCTCAAGCATCCTAGGTTACTTTCACTTTAAATATACCAACACTCAGATTCTTCATAACAACTTAAAGGTTAGATTTTTGACAACAATCTGAGAGCGTGTTCATAATGCCGATATATCTTGATTCAAAAGATTACGCTCAATAGATTACAGTTACTTCTAATTAGCATAATTTCAATTAGCTTATTAGGAAGCATTCCCTTTTTGGCAGGTCCGGGATTAACGAACCCTGAACCTATTGGGAAGTATTTGAATGGCGTATTTCCCGACACACCTCCCACTCAGAATCCATATCAGGTAGCCTTTGAAAACTTGACATTTGATTCTCCGTTAAATTTTACATTGGTTCCCAACCAAAATAAAATTGTGGTCGGGCAACGGGATGGCAAGGTGTTTTGGTTTAATAATGACCAAAATACTACGGTTAAGAATCTATTAGTGGATCTGTCTGATAAAGTAGGATTAGTATGGGATGGGGGATTTCTAGGTTTAGCCATTCACCCTGAATACGGCACTAATAACAATAAGTACTTCTATGTTTATTATTCCACCGAGGATTCGAATAGTGAAGATTGGCCAGATTACTTTATAGGAATGAATTGTAATACTCATGAGCATTGGGGAAATTTTTTGGTGCTTGAAAGATTCGAAGTAGACCCGGTAAATTTAACACCCATCCCGGGATCCAGTGTAATTCTTATAAAACGGCGAATGTATGGTGGAACCCACAGAGGTGGAGGCTTGGAATTCGGTAATGATGGTTTTCTTTATCTGGCTACGGGTGATAATTCTATTTTTAAAACTTCCCAGGATATTGAAAATAACCTTGATGGAGGAGTCTTAAGGATTGATGTAGATAAGGATCCTAATCGGAGTCATCTACCAGTTAGAACAATGCCCGACGACCATGGTTTCTCCGATGAGATAAGTGGAAATGAATACTGGATACCTAATGATAATCCTTTTTTAAGTCCGGATGGTAGCAATTTTGAGGAGTATTATACATTGGGACAAAGGAATCCGCATAGAATGACTAAAGATATGTCTACCGGCATCTTTTATCTGGGTGATGTTGGTAGTTGGCAGCACGAGGAA
>JAOTYW010000171.1 GCA_029861705.1 Flavobacteriaceae bacterium | reverse complement strand
TGGCCGATCTTAGGGCATGCCTTTTGAAAGCCGGGTTTCAAACGGTGCGTACATATATACAAAGTGGTAATCTTATTGTAGTATCCCCGAAAACCAAGCAAGAAGTAAGTCGTCAAATAAAGCAGCAGATCCAGGACAATTTTGGTTTCGATGTACCGGTACTTAGCTTGGAATTTAAAGAACTTCAGAGTATAATAAATTCCAACCCCTATCCGGCGACAGAGGAAGACAATAAGGGCATTTACTTTGTGCTCTTATTCGAAAAACCGGAAAGTAGTCTGACGAAAAATTTACAGGAAGAAAAATTTGAGAAGGAAGAATTCAGCATAACACCTTCTTGTATTTACCTCAATTGCCAACTAGGATACGGCAAGACGAAATTCAATAACAACTTTTTTGAAAGGCGACTTAAGATCCGCGCAACAGCTCGTAACTGGAAGACTATGAAGATGATGGGACATTTAGCAGTTGATCCTGGTGCATAGATGCTTCTGCAGCAGCAATATTCTATCTTTGCGTAAATTTTTTGAATGTCGGAGCAATTCATCCCAGAAAAATACAAAGTATCAATCTCTGAAGGCAGCGTATGTTGGCAGGCCCCCAGCAATATCGCTCTTATAAAATATTGGGGTAAAAAAGAGATCCAGATCCCACGGAATCCTTCTTTGAGTTTTACCTTGAGTGCATGTGCTACAAGAACCTCAGTTCATTTTTCTGAAAGGAAAGATCGCTCGTCGGGCTATTCAATAGATTTTTATTTTGAAGGTGCAAAAAAGGAAGAATTCCTGCCTAAGATCCACACCTTTTTTGATCGGGCTGAACCCTATCTGCCTTTTCTAAAATCCTATCACTTTGAGATCAGGTCGGAAAACACCTTCCCTCACAGCAGCGGGATCGCCTCTTCAGCTAGTAGCATGGCCGCAATGGCCATTTGTTTTGTGGATATTGAGCGACAACTATTGGAGTTGCCTGATGAGGCCTTAGACCTTAAGAAAGCATCTTTTATTGCCAGGCTCGGTTCCGGCTCAGCATGTCGAAGTCTCGATGGGAAGATCGTAGAGTGGGGAAGGCATGAAGATACGCCTGGGAGTTCCGATCTGTATGGCATATCCTGGGAGTTGAATGCACATGAAATTTTTACATCTTATCACGATACGATACTCTTGATAGATAAAGGGGAAAAGCAAGTTAGCAGTACAGTTGGTCATGGCCTAATGGAAGACCACGCCTATGCTGAAAAGCGATTTAACCAGGCACATGACCATCTCTCTCAACTACAGCAGGCCATGTCTACCGGCGATTTGGACCAATTTGTTACACTTGTGGAATTAGAGGCTTTGACCCTACATGCAATGATGCTAACAAGCAAACCTTCCTTTATTCTAATGAAACCTAATACCCTGGAAGTCATTCGCAAATTGCAGAGTTTTAGGGAAAGCAGCGGACTGCACCCTTGTTTTACACTCGATGCAGGAGCTAATGTACATATCTTATATCCCGAGAATGAGCGGGAACAGGTTTATCAATTTATTAAGAATGAATTGGTTGACTATTGTGAAAACGGGGGCTATATTTGCGACATGGTAGGTGATGGCGCAAAAAAAATTAGCGCTGTGGCCAGTAAAACGCTTGTAAAATAAGTACCTTTAGTTGACGTATAAACCTATGAAAGGCCCATTGTTCTATTCAAAAATCCTCCTATTTGGAGAATATGGAATCATAAAAGATTCCAAAGGCTTATCGATACCCTACAATTTCTTTAAAGGCGCATTAAAGAAAGATACCTCTGATTCACAGGAGGCGAAGCGTTCAAATAAGAGATTAAAGGAGTTTGCAGATCATCTAAATACCCTTCATAAGGAAGAACCTGAGTTGGTGCGATTTGACCTGGACAGTCTAATGGCAGATATTGAGGATGGGATGTATTTTGACAGTTCTATTCCGCAAGGATATGGCATTGGCAGCAGTGGCGCTCTTGTAGCAGCTATATATGATAAATACGCATTTGACAAGATCACTATCCTTGAAAACCTGACAAGAGAGAAGCTACTTGTACTTAAATCGATCTTTGGAAAAATGGAATCCTTCTTCCATGGGAAGTCTTCCGGCCTGGATCCGTTGAATAGTTATCTCAGCCTTCCGATCCTGATCAATTCACAAGATAATATTGAATCTACCTCTATTCCTTCACAATACCAGGAAGGACAAGGAGCTGTATTTTTATTAGACTCTGGTATGACTGGTGAAACGGCACCTATGGTTCAACTCTTTATGGAGAAGATGAAACAAGAAGGTTTCCGTAAAGTGATCAAAGAAGAGTTTATAAAACACACAGACGCCTGTGTAGAGGATTTTATCAACGGGAACATAAAATCCCTCTTTGGTAATATCAAGCAGCTGTCGCATGTAGTTCTTGATCATTTTAAACCCATGATCCCAAAAGAGTTCCATACACTATGGAAGCAGGGGATTGACACTAACGCATACTACTTAAAGCTTTGTGGTTCCGGAGGCGGCGGCTATATTTTAGGCTTCACTCAGGATATCGACAAAGCAAAAAAAGCCCTCAAAGACCATCGGTTAGAAGTAGTCTATAACTTCTAAATAGGGTATAATGCTTAACAGGAAGAACCGGCTTCGCCTGCTTAAGATCCTCAGCCTTTTTTCTATTGTTCGCGGATATAATATCTTGATCATTATCCTGGCTCAATACCTTGCCTCAATCTATATAATGGCACACGACCTGCCTGTTAAAAGAGTCGTATTAGATCCCAAACTTTTTGTTCTTGTCTTAGTCTCGGCCATGGTGATTGCAGCGGGCTATATCATAAATAGCTTTTACGATTCTGAGAAAGACCTGATCAACAAGCCCAGAAAAAGCATGCTTGACAGGCTGGTACCACAACGCACAAAATTGTCAGCCTATTTTGCCCTGAATTTTCTTGCTGTTCTTTTTGCCGCCTATGTCTCTTTCAGGGCAGCCCTCTTCTTTGCGGCCTACATTTTTGGCATCTGGATCTATTCCCACAAACTAAAACGAATCCCATTCTTTGGCAATCTGGTATCGGCATTGCTGGCTATCACGCCTTTTTTTGCAATTTTCGTCTATTATAAGAATTTTGAGACAGTAATTTTTGTCCATGCACTTTTCCTGTTCTTACTGATCCTGGCAAGGGAGATGTCCAAAGACATGGAAAATATCTCAGGCGATTTGGCCCAGGGCTACAGAACTGTTCCCATCTTATATGGTTTAAAAGTGTCCAAAATTTGTATCACCGTCCTGGTTTTACTCTCATTAGTCCCCGCCTTCCTGCTTATAACCTACTTCGATATAGGCTGGATGTGGATCTACTTTATTGGGAGTATAGCCGCTTTAATCGTTTTTATCTTCCTTCTGTGGCGCTCCAAATACAAAGTCCATTTTGTATGGCTCCACAATATTCTAAAATTTATTATCCTCATCGGTGTATTTAGTATTTTGCTGATCGATGTAGATCTTGTATTAAATCGCTTCAGACAATGGAACATCTTTTAAAAGTCGGACTTGCCCAGATATCCCCGGTGTGGCTGGACAAACAAGCTACGATCGCCAAGATCATGGAAACAATAGAAAAGGCTGCCGAACAGGAAACAGAACTCCTTGTTTTTGGAGAAGGACTGTTACCGGGATACCCGTATTGGCTCGCTTATACGGAAGGAGCTGCCTGGGATAAAAAGGTTAATAAGGAAATTCACGGGCATTATATCCAGAATTCGATACAACCGGAATCCGGGGATTTGGACGACATATGTGCCTTAGCAGCAAAGTATCAAATGGCCATTTATCTGGGTACGATCGAAAGGGCAAAGAACAGGGGAGGTCACAGTCTGTATGCAAGCCTGGTCTTTATAAATGCCAGTGGAAAGATCAGTTCTGTGCATCGAAAATTGCAACCTACCTATGATGAAAGACTCACCTGGTCCCAGGGGGATGGACATGGCCTGGTGACACATAGCATAAAGAAATTTACAGCAGGCGGACTGAATTGCTGGGAAAATTGGATGCCGCTGGCACGTACAGCTTTGTATGGCCAGGGAGAGAACCTCCATGTGGCAGTGTGGCCGGGAAGCGTTCATAATACTAAAGACATAACTCGATTTATAGCACGTGAATCCAGAAGTTATGTTTTGTCAGTGTCCGGCTTGATGAAGAAGACTGATATCCCAGCTGATACACCGCACTACGATCTCCTGATGGAGAAACTTCCTGATGAACTCTCAAATGGAGGCTCTTGTATCGCCGGCCCTGATGGAGAATGGATAACACCTCCGGTAGCAGATGCTGAAGCCATAATCTATACACAGCTGGACTATCAGCGAGTACTTCAGGAACGACAGAATTTTGATCCTGTTGGGCACTATTCCCGTCCCGATGTTACACGGATCATCGTAAATAGGGAGCGGCAATCAACTGTAGAATTTAAAGACTGAGCTTCCCTTAAGTTTTACGTACCTTTGCCGCCAATTTTATGAAGATGACAGGAAATACTGATTCTAAGATACGCTTGAATAAATACCTGGCACATGCCGGAATATGTTCCCGTAGAGAGGCCGATACATTTATTGCCACCGGTAATGTAAGTGTAAATGGGAAAGTGATCACTGAGATGGGATTCAAGGTGAACCCTACCGATGAAGTCCGTTTTAACGGCGAACTCCTAAAAACTGAAAAGAAAGAATACGTCTTACTCAATAAGCCAAAGAATTTTATCACCACGACGCGTGATGATAAAGGCAGGCGTACGGTTATGGAATTAGTTGCCAATGCTTCTAAAAACCGACTCATACCTGTTGGCCGGCTAGACAGGAATACGACGGGTCTGTTATTATTCACCAATGACGGTGACCTGGCAAAAAAGTTGACGCACCCAAAACATGGTGTTTCTAAGTTGTATCATGTCGTATTGAATAAAAATGTAAAAGCTTCTGATCTGGACAAGATTCGAACCGGCATTCACTTAGACGACGGACGTATCAAGGTAGACGAGGTTAGTTTTACCGAGCAAGGCGGGAAGTCGGAAGTAGGAATCAAGATCCACAGCGGTAAAAACCGCATCGTTCGAAAGATCTTTGAACATCTGGGATATGATGTGGTTAAGTTAGATCGTGTCTTATTTGCCGGACTGACCAAAAAGGATCTGCCAAGAGGACATTGGCGGCATTTGAACAAGCAAGAGGTGATCAATCTTAGGAATATCCAATAAATACCGTTTAACCGATCGAATGATTGAGCTTTTCAGCGATTTGTTCTAAACAGAGATTTCCTAAACTTCCTGAATGCGTGTGTTTTAATTCAGTAGGGGCCTGGAAGCTACCTTCTCCAATGGCCTTTGCTACCTCCAGATACGCATCCCGAAACGGCATACCATCTATCACTTTCTGATTAACCGCTTCCACGGAATACAGATATGTATACTTCTCCTCTTCCAGGATATCTGTACGCACTTCGATCAAAGGCATACAATACTGCAAGATCTCCAGACATCTGTTGATCTTGGTAAAAGCCGGAATGATGATCTCTTTAGTCATCTGCAGATCCCTGAAATAACCACTGCTAAGATTGGTGGTTAAGAGGTTGAGCTCGTTGGGTACATTTTGAAGCTGGTTGCAGCGTGCCCGGATCAATTCAAAAACATCGGGATTTTTCTTATGTGGCATTATACTGCTTCCAGTGGTAAGCTCGTCGGGAAAGTAAATAAAATCAAAATTTTGGCTGAGATACTGACAGATATCAGTGGCCAGTTTAGCGAGGGTTCCGGCCACAGAAGTGATCGCCATGGCAGCGCTTTTTTCAACCTTACCCCGACTCATTTGAGCAGCTACTACATTGTATTTCAAGGTTTTAAAATTTAATTCCCTGGTCGTCATTTCCCTGTCAATAGGAAAGGAAGACCCATAACCGGCAGCACTTCCCAGCGGATTTTGATCTGCAATGCGATATGCTGCATCCAAAAATAGTAAGTCATCAGCCAGGCTCTCAGCATAGGCTGAAAACCACAATCCAAATGAGGAAGGCATGGCCACTTGCAAATGGGTGTAGCCTGGAAGTAACACATCTTTATGTGTTTTGGCTAGCGTCAATAAG
>JAOTYW010000016.1 GCA_029861705.1 Flavobacteriaceae bacterium | reverse complement strand
GGAACAACAAACAGATCTGGTATTTAACCAGGCTACGCAATTGATCCCTAATCAGACAAGTTTAAGTCAGGGATCAGCCCAGAGCATTACGCAAACGGTATCCACTGTGAAGGAATTTGGATATTTTGGACAGATAGAAGGGAATTATAAGGATCAGTTGATCGCCACTGTGGGATATCGTCTTGATAAATCCACATTAAATGGTGATCCGGAAAAATTTTATGGATTCCCTAAAGCTTCTCTTGCTGTAAACTTGCACAATTTTGATTTCTGGGAAGATGGTTCTTTCCTCAATCGATTCAAAATTCGTGCAGCTTACGGTGAAACAGGATCTTCAGCAGCCTTTGGCTCTGCATTTACCGGTTTGAACCAGGTTTCCATAGGGGGTAGTGGAGGTTCTTCCATTAATACCTTAAAAGGAGATCCAAATGTAGAACCAGAAACGTCTCAGGAATTTGAGATTGGTTTTGATGCGGGTATCCTGGATGATGTGAGCGTTGAATTTACTTATTACAACCGGGATGTCAGCGATCTGCTTTTAAGTAGAGCACTACCTGCTTCCACAGGTTTTGGATCTGAAACAACCAATTTGGCAGATCTTCAAAATAATGGATTTGAAGTAGGGATTAATATTGATGCTTTCGATAGAGAAAATTTCAAATGGAATTCCAATATCGCATTTTGGCTTAATAATTCTGAGATCACCAGACTGGATGTTCCGGCATTCCCACAACCCGGGGCTGGTTTCGGACTTGGATTGGGTACTTTCTACATAGAAGAAGGGAAGCCTGTTACGCAGCTTGCCGGTAATGTTAATGGTGTGCCCACACAAATTGGGGATGTAGAACCAGATTATCAGATGTCATTCTTAAACTCCTTCACCATTGCCAAGCAATTTGATGTAAACTTCCTTTTGCACTGGAAAGAAGGCGGGAATAATATCAATTTATCTAAATTGTTGACAGATTTGGGAGGTACCACTCCGGACCTGGACACCCCTGAAGGGATGACACGAGCCGGATTGGGATTTGTTGCTGAACGCTTTATAGAACCTGCCGGTTACCTTAGATTAAGGGAAGCCGCTGTATATTACAGATTACCACAAAGCGCGATAACATCCGCTTTTGGAAATTCAGTTTCTGGTGTTAAATTCGGAGTTTCTGGAAGGAATATCTTCACGATCACCGACTATAGCAGCTATGACCCGGAAACCTCTACTAATGGAGGTGCCGGTCTGTCTTCAGGGATTGAGGTTACACCTTTCCCGAGTACGAAGCAGTTCTATTTCCACATAAATGTCAACTTCTAATATGATAGCTATGAAATTTATAGATATAAAAAGAAAAATGAAAAGTTTGATTTTCATTGCTGCTATTGGAGGGGTATTAACCGCATGCAGCTTTGATGAACAAGTAGATCCCAACAGGCCCAGCCTGGAAGGGGTATTGACAGAAGCGTCAATTAATCAATTAAATAACCTGGTCGTAGGTATTGAATCTTCGATGAGGAATAGTTTGGCAATCCAGACAACTGCGTCTGGAACAATGGCCAGGGAATTGTATTTGTTTGATGCTGACCCGCGTAACACAGGTGACCTTTTAGGGGCAAATGGGGCTACGCTGGATAATAACTCATTCTATTCGACTGCTCCATGGGGTGGCCGATATACAGCGATTAAAAATGCCAATATTTTATTGGAATCCAGTGCAAACACTAGTGCGGCGACCGATGCAGAGAAAGCGGGTTATCGCGGTTTTGCAAAAACAGCTATGGCCTTTGAGTTGATCGAAGTGCTCAAGTCTTATGACCGTGCACGTATCGATGTTGCTGATCCGAATAATCTGGGACCTATTTTGGATTTTGGTACAGCTTTAGCTACTGTACGCGCTATGCTGGATGAAGCACAAACTGACCTTAATAGTGCTGGTGGATCTTTCCCTTTTCCACTTGCCGGATTTGCCGGATTTGATACACCGAGTACTTTTATCCAATTCAATAGAGCTGTTGCTGCTGTAGCTGCTTTATATGACGGGGATGGCAATGGTGCATTAAGTGCATTGGGTTCTTCTTATTTCGACATGATGGGAGACTTGACTGTAGGACCTGAGCATGTGTATAGCCTGAATAGTGGTGATTTCACAAACGGCTTGTTTAAGATCCCTGACAATAACGGAGATCAGATCATTGTACATGATTCCTGGATCGCCGATGCCGAAGCCGGAGATACCCGGGTAACTACAAAAACATCCGTGCGTTCTAATCCAACTACACAGGATGGGTTATCTGGCACCAATCAAACGGCTCTTTATGCGTCCAACATCTCTCCAATAGATATGTTGCGCAATGAAGAATTGGTTTTGGTATTTGCCGAAGCAAGTATTCTCGCAAACAATTTGCAGGATGCAGAAGATGCATTAAACGTAATCCGAAATTCGGCAGGTCTGCCTAATTATAGCGGATTGCAAACAGCTGATGATCTGACCACAGAGATGCTCAACCAAAGGAGATATTCCTTATGGGCTGAGAATCATCGTATGTTTGATCTGAGACGTTATAACCTGTCAAGTACACTGCCTATCGATAGAGTAGGGGATCAGGTTTTTAATGTATCGCCAGTTCCACTTTCGGAGAATGACTAATTCACTGAACTAAATCAATATAAAAGCCGCCTGATCAGGCGGCTTTTTTAATTATGCGGCCTGTTCCAATTCTTCTTCTTTAACAGGAAGTCTTCTCGATGGGTATACCCAGATCTTGATCCTGTATACAATATTGAATAATACAGGTACGATGATCAGGGTTAGGAAGGTAGCAACGATCAAACCGAAAATGACGGTCCATGCCAGAGGTCCCCAAAAGATAACATTGTCTCCACCTACGTAGATCTTGGGATCAAAATTGGTAAATAAGGAAAAGAAATCTATGTTCAGGCCAATGGCCAATGGAATAAGACCCAGAACTGTGGTTATTGCCGTGAGGATCACCGGACGCAGACGCGCCTTTCCTCCCTTTACGATTAGTTCGGTTACTTGCTCTCTATTTAATAAGTCCCTTTCTTTTATCTTCAGACTGAGCTTTTTCCTATCGATCAGTATCTGTATATAATCTAATAACACCACCCCATTGTTTACAACAATACCGGCTAGTGATATAATTCCCATCATGGTCATCATGATCACAAAAGGCCAGCCTGTAATTATCAGTCCGCCAAACACGCCAATAAAACTCAGGAAGATGGCCGTCATGATGATCAGCGGTTTTGAGATCCCGCTAAATTGAAATATTAAGATGAGCATAATGAGCCCCAATCCAGTCATAAAGGCACCGTTAAGAAATTCCTGCTGCTTATTTTGTTCTTCTATTTGCCCTGTATAATCGATCTTCACTCCGGCAGGCAGACCGGGGTAATCTTCCATAGCTTTTCTTATGTCAGCTACGATAGCTCCCGCATCTGTAAAGCCGGGTTTTAATCCGGAATAGACCGTAACGACTCGCCTAGTATCTCTATGCTTGATCGCGCTGAAGGAAGAGGTATTCCTTTGAGCTGCTACTGCAGAAACAGGGATCTCCTTTATCTTTCCGGAAGCCTGATCCCTAAAAATGATGTTCTGATTGAACAAAGCACTTGGATTATAGCGCAGGTCTTCATTAAACCGAACATTAATGTCATAATCTTCTCCGTCCTTCTTATAAATACCGGCCTTGTCGCCAAAGATAGAGCGCCTCAATTGCATACCTACCTGACCCACAGATACGCCAAGTTCCCCTGCTTTTTCGCGATCTACAGCCACTTGCATACTCGGCTTACTTTTATTTACATCGATCTTCAATTCTTCAATACCAGCAATGTTCTTTGTATTGATAAAATTGCGCATGCGTTCAGCCGTATTAATGAGCGTATCATAGTTAAGGCCTTCCAGTTCAATATTGATTGCATAACCAGCTGGCGGACCAACAGCGTCTTTCTCAACTGAAATTGCTAAACCAGGATATATCCCATTTAAGCCATCCTGAATTTCGCGGCGCAATTCTTCTGTATCTTTCCCATCCCTGAATTTAAACTCGCGCATGGAGATGGTCATTTTACCTCGATGTGGCATTTCGGCTGATGATCCTCCTTCGGTAAAAGGATTTTCTGCGCCTTTACCCACTTGTGAAATACTTGTTGAGACCAGGAAATTATGATCATCTTCCACATATTTGGAAGCATCAGTAATGGCATAGACTCTTTTTTCTATATCCTGGGTAATCTCATTCGTTTTTTCAATATCAGTCCCTTGCGGATATTCTATATAGACATAGATCTCATTAGGGGTGTTATCCGGAAAGAACTCAATTTTTGTTCGTTCGCTGGCAACTGAAACTCCAAAGGCCATAAATGCGGCTATCAACATAAGGACTGTCACCCCAAAAAACCAATATACATTTCGCCCGCCCAAGGCAAATCGCAATTGCTTTTCATAGAAGCGTTCCATCCTGGTTAGGAAGACTTGCTGAAATCGAAGGGTCAGTCCTTTAAGCACATAACGGTATAACCAGAACAGTCCGGCAATAACGATCATCAATGAACCAAGGCCCCTGACTTCACCACCAACAAGCATAATGAATATGCCAAAACCGCCAAGGATCAATGAAATTCGGATCAATTGTTTCCTCGTTAATTGCTTTTCACCTACCTCCATGAAATTGGACACAAGCATGGAATTCATAAAGATGGCCACGAATAAGGAAGATCCGAGAACAACAGATAGTGTGATTGGGAAAAAGATCATAAAGTCTCCCATCATTCCCGGCCATAATCCCAATGGAATGAAAGCAGCCACTGTTGTCGCTGTAGAAATAATAATTGGGACGGCAATTTCTCCGATCCCTTTTTTGGCCGCCTCAATGCGCGACATCCCTTCTTCGTCCATGAGTCGGTATACGTTCTCCACGACAACAACCCCGTTATCAACCAGCATACCTAGGCCCATGATGAGGCCAAATAATATCATGGTATTCAAGGTATATCCCATTGCAGAGAGGATCATGAAGGACATGAACATGGACATTGGGATCGCAAAACCTACGAATAATGCATTTCTAAAACCAAGGAAGAACATCAATACAGTCACTACCAAAATAATCCCGAAGATGATATTATTAACCAGGTCATCTACCTGGTTCAATGTTCTGCTGGAAGAATCATTGGCAATAGTCACGTCCAGATCCTGAGGAAAATAATTTTCTCTGGTATCTGCAATTATTTCACGTATTTGATCTGCAGCCGTTATGGCATTTTTCCCTGCTCTTTTCTTAATATCAAGCATGACTACACTTCGGCCACGATCTCTTGCATACGTTGTTCTATCTTCTTCCTTAAAAAAGACATCGGCAATGTCCTTTAAGTATACAGGGGAATCATTTTCAGATTTTACGACAAAATTGCCCAATTCAGACGGGTCTTCTATTTCCCCAAGAATTCGGATAGTTCTGCGTTGCCCGCTGACCTTTAGATTTCCGGCAGACATGGTAGTATTTCCGTTAGACACTGCATCTAGCACGTCCTGAAAACTTACCTTTGCAGCCATCATTTTGTAGATGTCTACGGCAATTTCAACCTCCTTTTCCTGAGCCCCTCTTATATCCACTTCCTTGATCTGTGGCAGATCTTCAATTTCCTCTTCCAGGTATTCGGCAAATTCCTTCAGCCTGTCTACAGGATAATCTCCAGTAATGTTTACGTTCATTATTGGAAAGGATTCAGAAAGATTAAGGTCAAACACATTAGGTTCTACTTTTGCCCCATTAAAGATGGGCCAGTCTTCCCCGGCTTTCTCACTATCTACTTCATCCTTCACCCGTTGTTTGGCCACTTCCACACTTACATCCTCGTCAAACTCCACAACGATCATCCCGTAATCTTCCTGAGAAGTGGAAGTGATCTCCACAACATTACTGAGATTTTTCAGCTTGTCTTCTAAAGGATCGGTGAGGAGTCGCTCTATATCTTCAGCTGTATTTCCCGGATAGGGGGTGCTGATGTAGATCTTTGTTTCCTTTACTTCTGGAAAATCCTCTCTCGGCATAGCGAAATAGGAAGACAAGCCTACGAAAAGGAAGATGCCGATCAAGACATAAATAATCGAAGGGTTATCGATCGCCCACGACGACAACCGAAACTCTTTATTAGCGTTTCTTTCTAATTTGCTCATAGGATTATCCTTCAATAATGATTACTTCCTGGCCATCGCGAACTGTACGTGCGCCTTCAATGATCACCTCATCGCCTTCTTCTAATCCGTCAAGCACTTCAATAAGATCTCCTTGTGTCCTCCCAGTTTTAATAATATTCCTAAAAGTGATCATGTTCCCTGATCCCTCATCTTGTTTTGTGATATACACATATTGATCGCCCTGGGCATTTTCAGAGATAATGCTCTGGGGAATAAGGATAGCTGCTTCATTGGAATAATCGTTTATAGCAACCCGGGCCGTCAAATTTGGCTTGATCAAGCCCTCCTTATTAGGGATCCCTACTTCCACACTGAAAGAACGATTTGTAGGATTGATAAAATTCCCGGTTTGCCTAACGGTGGCATTTATACTGTCACCAAGCACTGGGAAGTATACCTTGACTTCCTTTCCAGGGGTGATATCACCCAGGTACTTCTCAGGAACATCTACATCTACATACATATTCTTTAGGTTCACGATCCTGAATACCGGCTGACCATTTTGTGGACTCACTACAGTACCCTGATCCTGGAATATCTCATCAATAAATCCTGAGAAAGGCGCACGCAAGGTAGATTTGCCTAGTTGGCTCTGCGCCTGTGCCACCTGATTTTTAATAGCTTCATAATTTGTTTTGGCCTGCAGATATTGAATTTCTGATCCGATCTTTTGCTCCCAGAGCCTCTTCTGGCGCTCATAGGTGGTTTTAGCCAATTCAGCTTGTGCCTTAAATTGATCAAGCTGACTAGAAGCTCCACCGTCATCTATCAATCCAAGCAGTTGCCCTTTCCTTACATATGTTCCTTCGGCCACGTAAACGCGATAGAGCGTTCCCTGCATTTCAGGATAAATGAGCACATTCTGCTTAGTGTTCACATTACCCTGTAATTCAAGGAAGTGGGTAAAATTCTTGGTATGAACTTTTAGGGTGCTGACTAGGGGTAATTTTTTATTGTTACCCAAAAGGTCTACAACAGAATCCAGGAGTTTAATCTCCTCTGCCAGGTTCTTTTGACGCGTAATTAAGTCCTCGCGCTTTGACTTAATGGCTTCAAGGTCGCCATCTGCGATTAAAGATTCTACTGATGTATTGTTACTATTACCGCAACTGCTTAGAATCAGTGCTGCTGCGAATATGGATACTACTAGTTTCATTGTATTGTTTTTTGGGCTGTTCATGAGCTGCACTATTGGTTCAAAATATTCTCCAGGGTGGTTTTGCGATTTATCACATCGACCATGGATTGTAGATATTCTTGTTGTGCTGTATAGAGTTGGGTTTGAGCTTGCCGAAGTTCAAAACTTGAAGCAAGGCCTTCTTGATATTTTATTTGATTTTTCTGCTCAATGCGCTCGGCCAGGTCTAAATTGTTCTTTTTAGTCTGGTATTCCTCGATGGCAAATTGAAAATCGCTACGGGCTCTTTGCCAATCGAGTCGCACGCGCTCCTCAGTTTCAAATAATTGCGTCTTGACTTTTTCCAAGGCTATTTTCGCGCGTTGGGTTCCAGCTGAACGTTTTAAGGAACTAAAAATGGGAATATCAAGGTCAAAGCCCATGACTGAAGAATCAAACCATTCCGGATCTCCACTGAAGAAATTAAAGGAATCACTAAAAGAAGTGCTTCCATAGTTTACAAAGGCATTTAGTTTTGGCAGTGCCCTGCTGCGCGCTAATTTTAATTCTAATTCCCGTTGTTCGTTCAAATTCAGTACAAGCTTGTAATCGACATTATTGCTAATGTTCAATTCAGATTCCATCATGTTAAAAGCAATCTGTTGCTGGGTCAAATCGTCTAAATCTTCTGTGAGTATCGTTGGCGTTGAAATAGGAATGCCCATTATCAGGTTCAGAATTTGAAGGGTAATCCCTTCCAGGCGTTGCGCATTTTTTAAAGCGCTTTCAACAGAAGATAAAGTGATCTGCAGTTGTTCAACGCTCTCTTCATCTCCCAGACCATTCTCAAAAAGTTTTTGAGTTTCAAACAGGGTCTTTTCGAGGGTAATTGCATTTTTTTCAGCGATAGTCACTGTTTCTTGTGCCAGCAAAACATTCCCATACGCACTAACTACGGCCGACTTCACTTCCTGATCGGTTTTTTCTTTGTTGTTCTTGCTGTAATCCAGAAAAGTGCGGGTAGCCCGAACGCCAACAATGTACGATCCATCAAAGATTTGCTGCTTCAGAGTGGCAGTTGCATTGACCTGTTGAGGCTGACCAAAAGTGATGGGTGTAAAAGTCCCTGGCTCGCCACCAAAGAACTCTGCTGGGATCAACGAAATAGGTTGCTTCAATTGATTTTGATAGCTGAGGGCTGCACTGATCTGTGGCAGACCGTCTGCGATTACTTCCCATTTTTGCTTCCTGGCGTCGATCATATCCCGACTGGCATTGACCGCGCTATAATTGTTTTCCAGGGCAAAGGCAATAGCATCTTCCAGAGAATAGCGGTGAGCCGGATCTTGTGCTGATACCGTAGCGGCGCCTAGATAAACGATAAGTAGCCATTTTTTCATTTTCATCAATTCTGAGTTGAGTTGAGTATTGTATTTAGTACTGATCTTCCTTTAGATGTTACAATTCCGCGGATATGATATTCCAAATAGTCGTCGGTCAGGGTTGGGATATCAAATGTACTTGTAGGAAAAAGATCGGTGTCTTTGATACTGGTTATACCTGAGAAATAGATCCTGGAGATAAATTCCTTATTTAAATTATCCCTGTAAAAACCCATTTTTATCCCCTTTTCTAAATTATTTATAACACACTCCTGCATAACACCAAATTGTTTGCCTCTCAGGTTTCCATGAATTCTGGGAAAATATTTCTTTAGTTGATACTGAGGTGACGACTTCTCATTCTTGAGATGGCGTAAAACGAACTTCTTGATCTCGAAAAGTTCTTCTATGGGATTGAGTTCGAGATTACAGATATGATCAATACCACTGGAAATTTGGTGAAAGACATGCATGCTACAAGCCTCTACCAGGACATTTTTGTTTTTAAAATGTGTATAGATGGTTTTCTTGGAGATGCCCATATCCTGGGCTAGGTCATCCATTGTGACACTTTTAAATCCCAGATTCAGGAAAAGATCAGTAGCTTTCTGTAAGATCTTATCTCTCATGCTAATACCACTTAATGTTTAATAGAGGGGGGAGCAAATATAGACGCGGAAACTTTAAAAACCAAAAAAGTTTCCAGAGGTTTACAATAATTTAACATTCCTTAATTAGAGTGTAAATTTTCTGAAGAAATGAAATCATTCTGTAGATAAAGGAAAGCCGCATTAGTGTATTTTTGAAAAAAAATATTTTCATGCATACTGCGAAGTTTTTTCAGGATGAATTCAATGATTTCCTTGAACTTCACAATCATTCAGATACACCTCATACGCTATATGATCCCGTGATCTATATTATGAGTTTGGGGGGCAAACGTGTTCGCCCGATTCTGGTTTTGATAACAAGCCATTTACTAGGCGGAGATTACAAAGAGGCGCTTGCAGCTGCTTTGTCGCTGGAAGTCTTTCACAATTTTTCCCTGGTACATGACGACATAATGGATCGAGCCCCCCTGCGAAGGGGAAAATCAAGTGTTCATGAAAAGTGGGATCTTAATACGGCCATCTTATCAGGTGATGTAATGCTCATAGCGGCCTATCAACTACTGGAAGTATACGACGCACCTATGTTTAAGCAACTGGTTCCCCTTTTCACAAGAACGGCACGTGAGGTATGTGCAGGGCAGCAGTATGACATGGACTTTGAATCTCAGGATGAAGTCTCCGTAGAGGAATACCTAAACATGATCCGGTTAAAAACAGCCGTACTTCTAGGAGCTGCTATGCAAATGGGCGCTATCATTGGTAATAAAGAAGCGAATATTCAAAAACACTGTTACGAGATTGGTCTTTACCTGGGCATGGCATTTCAATTACAAGATGACTACCTGGATGCTTTCGGTGACCAGGCCGAATTCGGCAAACAGGTAGGAGGAGACATTGCCACTAACAAGAAAACTTACTTATATATACAAGCCCTTAATTTGAGTACTGCTGAACAACGGACAGAATTACGCCACTACTATAATGAATATGAAGGGGCAACCGAAGTGAAGATTTCTAGAGTCAAACAATTGTTTAAAGAAACAGGAGCAGCAGCTGATACTTCAGCGCAAGTGAAAACCTATACTTTAAAAGCATTTGACCTTTTGGATTCCTTAGAAGGTGAGGCAGAGGTAAAAAAAGAGCTATTTGCTTTTGCTCAAAGCCTGATGGGAAGGATTAGCTAAAAAGCCTTTTGATCAGTGCCGTTAGAAAAGGCCTTTTCGGACATGCCCAGATAATTCTCAATTCTTGGCAAAATGTAGTACGTTCTTCTAAGAATGCGAGGATGAGTTGTGGTGAGCGTTTTTGAAACATCGCCTCAAAGACAGACCTACCGAACTGATTCTTCCTGGCCAAAATATCCAGCAACAAGCTATCGTAAAATTGATGTCGGCCATGAGCTTTCAATTTAGAAAATGAGCTACCTGCCCTAAGCAGTCTTAGTACTTTTTGGGTCATTTTCATGGTATTGGAAAAGGTAAAGCCAGTACTGGGTTTTGTCCATCCACCAGCGGAGCCGATATAGCAAATTCGCCTCGTATTCCGCTTATAGAAATCGTATGCCGTCATGGGTATACTGCCCTTTTCCTTTTCTAATATTTCAAATGCCGGACATCCCAGATCTTCTGAAATATATTTTTTTATTGCAGCTTCATATTCTGAGTTTTCCAGGAGATCTTTTGAAAACAAAGTGTATTCTACAAGGCCCTCCGTTTGAGAAAAAGGTAAGACATACATAAAGCGTGTATTTCCTTTTTGCGCAATGGAGAAATCCATGAATGTGGCTACGTCCTTTTCAAAGACTGGCATTTTTGCTTGAATGAACCATCCGACAAAATGTTGTTGAATAAGCGGATATCTTTTCTGTTCTTCCGGGGAAGGTGGTGTGAATAAACTATTGAATACGTACCCTCCGGCATACGTATGTCTATCAGTCTTAACCACTACTTCATTTTCTTTTTCATCCACTTTTACAACTGCTTCATGACGAAGTGTTACTAGCGTACTTTCGTTTAATTTTTGGTAGTGATAAAAATAGAAATCCTGCCCGCGCAACATTTTATAGGAATATGGATCAATGTCTTTCACTAATTCCTCCTTGGTTCCCTTAAATCTAATCTTGTGCCATTGCTTATTCAGGAGCGAATCAAATAGGCCCGAACCTTTTTCCCAATAAGACCAGGTGCGGTCGTTTGAGCGTTGGGTTTGTTTTTCGAGCAGAAGGACTTTTTTGGAAGCAAAAAAAGGATCTTGATCCATTGCAGAAGCCAGCATTAATCCGGCAGCGCCCGCCCCAATTATTATATAATCGTATTGTTCGTCGACCATTCGATCCAAAAATACGAATTAGAAAGTGTGTTGGAATAGATTTATTGAATGCGATAGCGGACACCCATAAACCCCCTGATCCCCTGATTCGGACCATAGACATATGATGGATCAAAGCTCAGGCCATAGGGATTATCTGCTGTCGGGATCACATTTCCGGCATTGTCTCGTGCAACTTGCGAATCAAAAGGGTCATTGGCTCTGGCTATAATAAAGGGATTTCCTTTGTTAGGCGTCCAATTCAAAAGGTTCTTAACGCCTCCATACAATTCCAGCTTATTGATCCCTTTGTGCGTGAGCTGAATATTTTGAATACTCCATGCAGATGAATACGCTTTACGCGGATCCGATTCACTTAATAGCGGCAAGCGCATTGGGCCGTATAAATTACCTGTATAATCAATACTTAGATCTAAAGATCGCAGCTCATAAGAAAAATTCCAGGTCCCCGTATATGACTCGGTAAGCACCGGGCGTTTTTCAATTCCATTTTCTACTTCCTTGACATCCAGAACGGTGGCGCCAAGCAGTATTTTTAAGCCAAATGGGAATGCTAGGTCTACATTTGCACTAAGCCCCTGGGAAATAGCGTGCCCGTCCAGATTGTCATAAAAGATAAGGTTTGGATTGCTGTCGTAATCCGGGAGTATTAAATTTTTGAAGCGGGTATAAAATGCTGATGCATCCAGACCAATAAACATGCCGTTCTTGGCATAGATCTTCTGCAAAAAATTCAGATTAATATTAAAGGAACGTTCGGGATCGAGGTCTTCTGTAATGACAACATCACGCGCCCCCGTTAAAGCCGCGTGTTCTTCTGTAAATAAATTTACCACACGAAATCCACTACCGGCATTAAGTCGGAGTGCAGCATGCTCCCCTATTTGGTATTTGTAGGCGAGTCGGGGTGTAAAAATGGTACCGTGCCGTTGATCATAGTCTAATCTGCTCCCTAATAGAATAGTTTGTTTGGGGGCAAATTCAATTTCGTCCTGAACGAAAACCCCAGGGATAAAGGTCTCATCGGCCTGGCTGGTAGCTGGAGTGTTATCATCATAGAACGTATAGCGCAAAGCCGACCCAAAAAGAAGATCATGTTTGCCCAACTTTTTATCCCAGGTTACTTGCCCAAACCCAATTCGCTGCTGTGCGAGATATGGGAGATCTCCGTAAACCGAATTCTGGTCGTGGTCATTATAGGAAAAGGATAAAAGTATATTCTCAGGAGAAGGAAGTTGGTATTTCCCGATCACTTCCCATCGACGGGTATAAATGCTCTCGCCATAGATTTCGTCACCCCCGCGATATTCCGGAGTCCATTGCATTTCGCCACCCCAGCGATCCTCATAATAAAATCGGCCCGCTAGGGAAAAGATCCTGCCCTGATCCCTGGCAAAGTTCCATTTTTGAAATACCGATATGCGGTCTTGAAGTGTGAGATCCGTGAAATTGTCCTCATTATTGTCGATCGGATTGTCATAGTTGAAATAGTTCAGCCCTAAAAGCAGGCTGGTATCTTCACCAATGGCCAGTTTCCCTCCCAGATCCAGATTGTACTCCCCCCATCCGGTCAGGAAATTATCGGCGACGAATACAGGTGCTGCCGGGGCGTGTTTAGTGATCACATTAATGAGTCCGCCGACAGCTTCACTGCCATACAGACTTGAAGCCGGACCTTTTACAATTTCTATTTGTTCTATGAGGGCATTGGGTATACCCGACAGTCCATAGACACTTCCCAAGCCGCTTACAATTGGCATCCCATCTATAAGAACCAGGGTATACGGACCTTCCAGGCCATTAATATGAATATCTCCGGTATTACATACATTACAGTTGATCTGAGGCCTGACACCATTGATATTTTGCAGTGCTTCAAATATACTAGGGGTCGGATTTTTTCTCAGAAAACTGGGCGCATACACCTCGACGGGCACAGGACTTGCCAGCCTGCTTACGGGTTTTAATGTGCCGCTGACCACAGTTTCATCCAACGTTTCAATTTCGGGGTATAAGGTAATTGTAACTTGCTTTTGACTACCATTTTGTAGATTGATACGCTGACGCGATGTGCTGTATCCCTGGGTGCTTGCTATTATGCGATATATTCCATCCGGAATATTATTGATGAAGAAAGTGCCAGTCTCATCTGATGCTGCACCAAATAAAGTTTCTTCCAGGTAAATATTCACAAATGGAACAGCTTGCCCATCCGCCTTTACCACCCCATTGATTGAATTCTGAGGAAATATAAGGAATGGAAACAAGAAAAAGCTGATCATCCAAAGGGGATTCGATCTAGATGTGATTCGGTGCAAAATCATATATTTAGGTAAATCTAAAAATAAATTTATACTTATAAAAAAATTACTTTGTTTATATTTGAAAAATGACACGTTCGGAAGAAAATTATATCAAAACAATTTACCATTTGGGAGATGCCGGCATGCACTCCGTGCCTACGAATGCTATAGCAAGTCAATTAAAGACGCAGCCATCTTCTGTAACGGATATGATAAAGAAACTCTCAGACAAGAAGTATGTTCATTATAAAAAATACCGAGGTGTATATTTAAGTGAAAAGGGCATAAATGCTGCACTTACCATAATTCGCAAGCATCGGCTTTGGGAGGTTTTTCTCGCTGAAAAGTTAGGGTTTAACTGGGATGAGGTGCATGATGTGGCTGAACAATTAGAGCATATAAAGAGCGAAAAACTCATCGATAAGCTCGATGCCTTCCTCAACTTTCCTAAATACGATCCGCATGGGGATCCAATTCCGGGCAAAAATGGAGAATTAGCACAACGAAGCCTGCAATTATTGAGTTCATTGCAGCCAAATGATGAGGGAATTTGTGTTGGCGTCAAGGATTCTTCCGTCACTTTTTTAAAGTTCCTGGACAAGCATAATATATCCTTGGGAGATCATATAAAGATCCTGGATGCAGAAGAATTTGATGAATCGCTTACCATTCAGATCGATAATAAAAATCTCCATATCTCTAAACGAATAGCGACCAACCTGTTTATTAAACCCGTACGCGAATGATGCAACAGATCATAGATTATTTTGAATCCATAGACCCAATTTTGGCTGCTCTGTATGCCACATTATTCACCTGGGGTCTGACAGCGCTGGGAGCTGCATTGGTATTTCTTTTCAAATCAATGAACAGGGCCGTGCTCGATGGCATGTTAGGATTTACAGGAGGGGTTATGGTTGCGGCTAGTTTCTGGAGTTTGTTGGCACCGGGTATTGAAATGAGCGAAGGCGAAGGTTTTATGAAAGTAGTTCCAGCTGCAGTAGGTTTTCTTTTAGGAGCCCTTTTCATTTATGGATTGGATAAGATTTTACCGCATTTGCATATCAATTTTAAGGAAAGCGAAAAGGAAGGAATCAAAACTCCTTGGCGCAGAACGACCTTGCTTACTTTAGCGATTACCATGCATAATATTCCTGAAGGATTAGCTGTTGGCGTCCTATTTGGAGGTGTTGCCGCGGGCTTTGATGGAGCAACTATTGGAGGTGCTGTAGCACTGGCGTTGGGTATTGGTCTTCAGAATTTTCCTGAGGGCTTTGCCGTAGCTATGCCTTTAAGGCGTTTCGGACTTAGTAGATGGAAGAGTTTTGCCTATGGACAGGCATCTGCAATTGTTGAACCTATTGCCGGTGTTTTAGGAGCCTGGGCTGTACTTACTTTCGAACCTATATTACCCTACGCCCTGTCATTTGCTGCCGGTGCCATGATCTTTGTAGTCGTGGAAGAAGTTATTCCTGAAACCCAATTGGACAAATACACAGATATTGCAACTTTGGGATTCATTGGGGGTTTTATTGTGATGATGGCACTTGATGTAGGATTGAGTTAAGCTAGCATGTGGTCATTCATTTGATATTTTTAATTGTCTGAACTAAGGGATATCCTTAAGTTTAGAAAAAATTTATCATGACCCGGAACCTCTTCTTCACCGTACTTTTTTTATTTTCTTTTTTTAGCTTTCGGGGACAGGATTCAAAACCCAGTTTCTCATATCTGGATGTCTATGAACTCCAATATAGTGCTGATCCTCAAATAGCTCCTAATGGAGAATGGATCATTTACAGGCGTATGCAATTAGACATCCTTAAGGATCGGTCTGTCGGCAATCTGTGGATGGTTAAATCTGATGGGAGCGCTCATCAAAAACTAACCTCCAGGGAGGGCAATGAATTTAGTCCGCGCTGGTCTCCCCATGGAGATCGAATTGCCTTTGTAAGCAGTACAGAGGAAGGATCAGAGATCTATATGTATTGGGTATCCAGCGGGAAATTTGCACGCTTATCACAGCTGCCCTATAGTCCTTCAAGCCTAAGCTGGTCGCCTCGAGGTGATAAATTGGCTTTTTCAATGTTAGTGCCGCAAGCGCCACCGGTAATTGCCAAAATGCCCGAAAAGCCAAAAGGAGCAAAATGGGCTAAATCTCCCAGAATTACAGACCGTGTTTACCACGAAGCAGATGGAAGAGGCTATATACAACCTGGGTTTAATCATATTTTTACTATTCCCTCAGATGGGGGTGCTCCCCGCCAGTTAACCTCTGACGAC
Source organism: Flavobacteriaceae bacterium (assembly GCA_029861705.1). GTDB lineage: Bacteria > Bacteroidota > Bacteroidia > Flavobacteriales > Flavobacteriaceae > HDS-28. Next base: position 6,285 of record JAOTYW010000016.1, on the reverse strand, counting down.
TACCACCATAGGGGAAGGCTGTCCTGGTCCAAAAATGGGGATCAAATTTATTTCTCGGCCAATCGATCTGAAAATTGGGAATATGAATTCAGGAATTCAGAGGTGTATTCCGTTAGCGTGAATAATGGCACAATTACGGCTTTAACAGAGCGGAACGGACCAGACAGAAGTCCGGTCATGTCGCCAGATGGCAAGTATATAACCTATACTGGCTACGAGGACAAAGTGCAAACCTACCAGATAAGCAAATTGTATATAATGAATCCTGATGGTTCAGGGAAAAGAGAGCTCACTTCTTCTTTGGACAGGAGCGTAGGTAATGTCCAATGGGATTCCAAAAGCAAGGGTCTGTATTTCAGTTATGACAATCACGGCAATACCAAAATCGGTCATGTGTCCCTGGATGGAAAAGTGACAACCTTGGCAGACAATCTTGGAGGAACTTCCTTGGGTAGACCATATGGTGGCGGTTCATACAGCGTGTCTGCTAATGGGGCTATCGCCTATACACACAGCAGGCCCCAATATCCGGCTGAAGTAGCTGTGCGAAATGTAAAATCCGGAGAAACATCCCTGGTTACTTTACTGAATAAAGCATTGCTGAGTCATAGAACACTGGGCAAGGTAGAGGAAGTTTGGTATACGTCTACCTTTGATGAGCGCCAGATTCAGGCCTGGCTCGTTTACCCCCCGAATTACGATCCAAGCAAAAAATATCCACTGCTCGTTGAAAATCACGGCGGGCCCATATCGAACTATGGCGACCGGTTTTCTACTGAAATGCAATTATATGCCGCTGCCGGATATATTGTGCTATATCCGAATCCCAGAGGGAGTACCAGTTATGGCGAGGAATTTGGAAACTTGCTGTATAACAACTACCCTGGTCAGGATTACAACGATGTGATGGACGGCGTAGATCATTGTATAGCAAAAGGCATCGCTCATGAAGATATGCTCTATGTTGCTGGGGGCAGTGCCGGAGGTATTATGACAGCATGGATAATTGGGAAGAATAATCGTTTTGAAGCGGCCGTTGTAGTTAAACCAGTTATGAATTGGATCAGTAAAACGCTGGTTGCCGATAACTATTTTGGATATGCCAATTCTCGCTACCCGGGACAACCCTGGGAAAATTTTGAGGGGTATTGGAAATTTTCACCTCTTTCGCTGGTGGGCACTATTCAGACTCCAACTATGGTTATGGTAGGGATGGACGACTTGAGGACGCCACCTTCTGAGGCGAAGCAATTATATCACGCACTTAAATTGAGAAAAATTGAAACTGTTTTTGTGGAAATTCCAGAAGCTAGTCATGGAATTGCAAACCGCCCGAGCAACCTGATCACAAAAGTGGCTCATACGGTAGCCTGGCTCGATAAATATAGACCAGAAGCTAAAGAATAATGCCAAAAAGAAAAAGACATTGGGGATTAAACTTGTTGATCATTATTGTCGTGATACTATGTATCCTGGCTTTTGTGGCCCACGCCAAAAACTGGATCCAAACAGAAGGAGATCGGATTCAAATTCTTTCGGGAATCTTCTATGAAGATATCAACCTCGGTCAAATGGATAGTCTCATTTGGATAGATAAGATCCCCCAAATGGAACGGAAATGGGGATTTTCTGCATGGGCTGTTGAAAAGGGTATTTTTGTTGACAGTTTGTATCCCGATAAAAGAATCCGTGTTTTTGTGGATAATCTTAGAAACAGAAAAATTAAAATGGTCTATGGGGATAGCCTGGTATTGTATTTGAATTATTCAGATTCTGTTAAGACAGATGTCTTGTTTAATAGGTTCACAGAATTAAAAGAAGTATCGAAAGCACAATTAATAAAAGAAAATTAAGTTTAAGATATTTGCATTACCTAATCTAAATAGCCACATGAAATCCCTGCTATTCACACTCCTATTTTTCCCTGTCGTATTGCTAGCTCAACATAATATTTCACTTGAGATCAATAATGTAAAAACATCAAGTGGGACAATTAATGTTGCCATTTATGATGAATCTGAGGGATTTCTGAAATTCGATAAGGTTTTTAAGGCAGACAGTATCGGTGCGAAAAAGGGAAAAACGGAAATGCGTATTACCGGACTCCCCGAAGGAGAATACGCCCTGGCTATTTTTCATGATGAAAATGGCAATAGTAAACTAGACACTAATTGGTTAGGGATACCAAAAGAAGCTATTGGATTTTCAAATGCACGTATGAAGACATTCGGGCCGCCTCAATTTAAGGAGTGTGCTTTTACACTTCGCAATAATCAAAAGATAGAGATCTCTCTTTAACTACTTGAACGTTGTAATCTTTATTACGCCACCGCCACCCCGTGAGCCATAAATTGCAGTATCAGGTCCGGTTATAGCTTCGATTTCCTTCACATTAATACTTTGTACTAATTGATTGATATCGGTAAAGGAATTACCTACTGGATATCCGTCCAGTATATATAAGGGTTCAACAACAAAACTGCCGCTTACATCTGTTTGGGTCTTATTAAAAACTGGTACACCTCCCCTGATTACGATGCCAGGTAATTGGCGGATGCGGTTTATTAAGGAAATAGAGGCCCTGTTTTTCTGTTCAAGGGTTTCCTTCTCCGGATTGGGATTTGCAGCCTTATTAGCGGAACCGCATGAAGCAAAGGTGGCAAGACAAAAAAGGAGAATCGATAGCTGTTTCATAAGAGTTTCTTTTCACTCCATAAATTAAGAATTAATAATAACTGCAGTCCCAATTTAATGGTATTCGGTAAGATTTAACATATTTTTTGCAGTTATACAAATCTTATAATCAATTACTTAGAAATAAATGTGGATTTTAAGCGTTTAATTTAAAGGTTCTTTCCGGATTAGAATTGGAAATGCCTAACCCAAACAAACCATAAACAACCACAAAATGCCAACACGAATATTAACCGCCATTCTTGTTTTCTGTTTTCATTTTGGCATACTACAAGCGCAGAATGGGGTAAGTATAGATGGTAGACTACAACCTCTGCTCAAAGACTTCTTTGAGCAATGTGATAAATACGATATCTCATATTATGAAAAGCTGTTTCAATTACAAGCGATCGATATGGTTCAGGATCTGCCATTAGAGGAAGGTAATACGGTATTAGGAATGGTCTCAAGGGATGTCAGTGGAAATGTAGATAAGATCTTAATAAATTGGGCTGCTATGCTTGATCCTGAAATTCTCAAAGTGGTTGCATTTCATGAATTCGCGCATCATTTTCTGGATTATAAACATACATGTCAGGATTGTGATGAGATCATGGCCGTGACCAATACGAGCTATTTTAATATTGCCAGGGACTGGGATAATCAAGTCGAACAGTTATTTCTTACTTCACCAGCTTATCAGCAACGCAAATCGAAGAAAATTGTAGCGAACACCTACGATTAATTTTCATTTAGCGATCTTGTTGCTAAATTAATTTCATGAATACGATCTTGCTAGTCCAATTCATGGGCCCTTTTTTGGGGCTACTTGCCATTGTAATAGGGGCCTTTGGAGCGCATAGGCTAAAAAAGCGTTTCACCATTGAAGAACGCCTTCAATTTGATACGGGTCTTAAATTTCACCTGATTCATGCAGTTCTTTTGGTAATTCTGGGATTCAACCTCGGATTTACATCACCTCTTGAAGACTATATTGTCTATTCCTTCATTTTAGGAACCTTTCTTTTTTCTTTTAGTATTTATGGATTAACCTGGGCTGCTTCACGCAATAAATCGGCTAAATGGCTGGGCCCCATTACGCCTATTGGTGGGCTACTACTACTTGTCGGATGGGGATTGCTGCTTTACTACGGGATCGACTTTATTGTCTAATCAATGACATCCACATTCATCATTATCGCATGAATGAGCGCCTTGCTTGTTCTTTGCCTGCATTCGTTTTGGTAAGAGATATTTCCGGATAAGGAAAAAAAGTGCCAGGCCTAAGGCTACATAGACGAATATGTCTTGAAAAGATACCATGCTATTGCAATATTTGATAAGCCAATAATGCTATAAGATAGGCAAAAAGGGTCATCCCGACTAATTGCATCATAGGCCATTTCCAACTGTTTGTCTCTTTCTTAACAATGGCCAATGTACTCATGCATTGCATGGCAAAGGCATAGAAAAGAAGAAGTGATATACCCGAAGCCAAATTAAATAAGGGCTTTTTATTTCGGACGTTTACCTCCATTGCCATCCTGTGTTTGATAGTATCCTCTTCCTCACTCCCCACACTATAAATAGTTGAAAGCGTACTCACAAATACTTCACGTGCAGCGAAAGAAGTTAAAATTGCCACTCCAATTTTCCAGTCATAGCCCAGAGGCTGTACCATGGGCTCTATAAATTTACCCATGATCCCAATATAGGAATGTTCTAAACGGAAACTTGCGATCTCTTGCTGCCTGGCACTCTCCTGAATATTCGAAATTTGTGAATATTGTTCTCCTTGTTCTATATCAGCAAGTTGAGAATCAATATATTGCCGACTTTGCATGCTAAAACCCTCTGCATTGATGCGCTCAGTAACCAATTGCTCTGCATCCCGGAACTCTTCTCGATACCCATTTGAGCCTAAAAACCAAAGAACAATTGCAATTGCCAAAATGATCTTTCCCGCCCCATAGACAAAACTCTTTGTTTTTTCGACAGCAGTAAATAATACATCCTTGATCCTTGGCACTTTGTATGAAGGCATTTCCATAACAAAGAATTGCCGGTTTTTTAGTTTAAGGATGTGATGCAGGATCTTTGCCGAAAATAAGGCAGCACCAAAACCCATAAAATATAATATTAAGAGCGTCAATGCCTGATAGCTAAAACCTAAAAAAGTGCCTGCAGGAATGACTAATGCGATAATGATCAGGTATACAGGGAGCCTTGCCGAGCAAGTAACAAAGGGTGTAACCAGGATGGTTATCAGCCTTTCCTTCCAATTGGTGATGTTCCTGGTGGCCATGATTGCAGGGATGGCACAGGCTGCACCTGAAATTAGCGGCACAATACTTTTGCCACTGAGCCCAAAAGGTCGCATAAGTCTGTCCATTAGGAATACCACCCGACTCATATAACCGGATTCTTCCAGGATGGCGATAAAGAAAAATAGAAAGGCGATTTGGGGAATAAAAATGACGATACCGGCAATACCAGCTAAAATGCCTTCTGCGATAAGATCAGTAAATACCCCTGAAGGTAATGTGATTTTTACCCATTGGCTCAAAGCAGCAAATTGCTCGTCAATAAAGTCCATCGGGTAACTACTCCAGTCATAAATAGCCTGGAAGATCAAAAGAAGGATAAGGAAGAAAATTATATAGCCGAAAACCTTATGCATAAGGATCCTATCTACGGTAGCCCTGAGCCCTTTTGCAGCGTACAGGTCTACTTCATAAGATTGTTTAAGTGCATTGTTGATGAATTGATATCGAAGTATCGTTTCCTTGTGCTGCAGGCGCTTTAATTCGGAATCTGAGAGTATGCCAAATCCTGCTTCTTCTTTGAGTGGCTTCTTTTCCACCTCCCCGAAATTCGTGTCCTGGGTGATGACCAGCCACAGTTTGTACTGATCTTCATTTGGAAACGTACGCTTTAGCCGATCAAAATATTCAGGGGCTATCCGAGCAGTATCAACTACGGGATTACTTGAAAGTGATTGGTAGTTGGCAATAAATTCCTTGAGGGTTTCTATGCCTGTTTTATTGCGTGCACTGATCAAGGCAATTCGTGTATCCAAATCTTTTTCCAACTGGGCCACATCAATTTTGATGCCCTTGCGTTGCATGCGATCGGCCATATTAATGGCGAGGATAACCGGAATTTTTAGATCTTTTATTTGAGTGTAAAGAAGTAAGTTTCGTTTGAGGTTCTCAACATCACTTATAAGGACAGCCACATCCGGATAATCCTTATCCTTCTTATTCATCAGCAATTCAACTACAACACTTTCATCCAGCGAAGTAGTATTAAGACTATAAGTTCCGGGAAGGTCAATGATGTGGGCTTTTAGTCCGCGTGATAGCTTGCAAATCCCTTCTTTTTTCTCTACGGTGATCCCCGGATAATTACCCACCTTTTGATTCAATCCCGTGAGCTCATTGAAAATGGAAGTTTTGCCCGTGTTGGGGTTCCCGATCAAAGCAACGTTAATACTCTTACTCATGCTTAAGAGGACTTAACGGAAACACCTGTATTTGTGAAGCAACAGTACGCCGGATAGCAATATGGGAGCCATTGACATTGACATAGATTGGACCATTCAATGGGGCT
>JAOTYW010000170.1 GCA_029861705.1 Flavobacteriaceae bacterium | reverse complement strand
CAAAACGGAAATTCGTTCACTCGATCAAATCTTGAATAATAAGACACATTCCAGTGAGGAGCAGCTTAGCAGTAACAGTGCATTTGAGCCTTACTATCATGCCTCCGACATGGATGGAAAACTCACACTGCTCGATGATATTTCACGCTTCGGGGATGAACGGGATATCCCATTCTTGCGCAAGTTAAAAGATGACAAGTCGGCCAAAATCAGACATAGTGCTGATCAAAATATAAATATCCTTATTCAGAGATTGCTCCCGGTAGAAGATGCGGTATCAGCAGAGTTCACAGATTACGATGCAAATCCCGTTATGGTACCTGAGTTCGCGATCGCTGCGGAATATGAATCGCAACAAGCTGGAATAAGGAAGACTGGCATTATTGACCAAAGAAAGTAAGCTTTAATGAAACCCTGTGCCAGAATAAAGCGTATTAGAGAAAACAGATGAGTAGCGGGTTATTCAATATTGTCCTGGAATACATAAACATTGTATTCTTTTTATTCACTGCCGGATTAATGATCATGTATACGGGGATGGGCTACCTATCTACACGTAATACCTTCCATTACAGAAAGAAAAACAGTTTCGGTCAACTCAATGGATTAATTGATTCTCCGATATCTCCGACCATTTCAATTATTGCTCCTGCCTATAACGAGGGATTGACCATCGTGGAAAACGTCCGTTCGCTTCTATCACTGAATTACGATAAGTACGATGTAATCGTTGTGAATGATGGCAGCAAAGACGATACCCTGGAACGAATGATCCGCATATTCGATATGGAGCCTGTACCCTTCATTAATGATCCTAACTGGAGTTCGAAACCCGTTAGGGCCGTATACAGATCAAAACAGAAGAGTCTCTTAAAACTGACGCTCGTCGATAAGGAAAACGGAGGAAAATCCGATGCTTTGAACGCTGGCATTAGCCTTTCCAGCAGCCAGTATGTGGGGTGCATAGATGTGGATTGTCTCTTACATCCGGATGCTTTACTACATGTTGTGAAGTCATTTATACAACATTCAGAGAAGCGTGTTATCGCCGTGGGCGGTGTGATCCGGGTTGCCAATTCCTGTATAATTGACAATGGGGAACTTAAAGAAATTAGGCTACCCAAGAGCTGGCTGGCAAAATTCCAGCTGCTGGAATATACCCGCTCATTTTTGATCGGGAGAATGGCATGGGGCAGGATAGACAGTCTGCTGATCATCTCAGGTGCTTTTGGCTTTTTTGATCGCGAGATTGCCCTGGCGGCCGGAGGCTATGATACCAATACCGTAGGAGAAGATATGGAGATTGTATTCCGGATGCGCCGCTACATGCACAATCGGAATAAACCATACACTGTGTCTTATATTCCTGATCCATTGTGCTGGACTGAAGTACCGGAAGACCTGAAAATACTAATAAACCAACGAGATAGATGGGCACGTGGTAACCTGGAAACTTTGGTCACTCACAGAGATATGCTATTCAATCCCCGTTTTGGTAGATTAGGCATGCTCTCATATCCCTATTGGTTGTTCTATGAGTGGCTTACACCGCTCCTGGAATTTTTCGGATTCTTTTCAGTCTTGCTATTCTATTTATTGGGGATACTTAACTGGCAATTTTTTCTGGCACTTACAGCCATGGTATACACCTTTGCCATGACCTTCTCTGTATTTGCCGTATTGATGGATGTTTTTTCATACAATCAATACAGGAAAACAAAAGATATTCTCATCCTTCTTTTATGTGCACTAATAGAGCCAATTACTTTTCATGCGATCGTTGTCTGGTCTGCCGTGCGTGGCAATTATAAAAAATTGACCAAAGCCAATGCAGGTTGGGGAGAGCAGGTGCGAAAAGGATTTGCTACAACCTAATTATGAAAAGGCAATTGCAACATATCTGGTTTGGACAAAGGCGCAAAACGCTCATGGATTTTATTCGCCTGACGTTTGCCTTTCTAGGCTGTTTGGTCGTCCTGTCGGCTTATCAGTTCGTGCGCCTGTATTTAGATGGGGTGCTACCTTCTATTTGGAATTCCAGCTTCTTTACCCTGGTGATCCACCATAGCGGTTTTACGGCCCTGGTTGCTTTTCTTTTGGCCTTCATTTTCCGCGCCCTCGAAAGGTATCGCAAGCTACTGGGATTTGGCTTTGCCGCAGGCGTATTCTTGGCCTTGTTAATACTTGAAGGCCTGCTTATTGAATACTACGTGCGCTACTATGAAGTTTTGGGCGCTGATTTTCTTCAGAAATTCGGGGATCGAACTTCTCCTGGCAAAATATTCCTGAGCCTATTGCTGTTGATCCCAATGACAACAGCTATGATGTATTTGTTCTACAAGATCAATTCATCATCTTATAAGATCATCAACAAGATGTATCCGTTTACCGTCATTGTCTTTACCTGGTTTTTAGCGACCCTAATATCCGAAAAGAATGCAGTTAATGAGAATAAGACACAACATTTGGTAGCGTCTTATTTCAAGAAATATGTACGCACTAAGACATATAAGAACGCCGTGCAATATCCATTGCTTAAGAAATATGAGCAGGAAGCCTCTATGGCAAAATATTTTGAGTTTAAAGATGAGAAGCCCAATGTGGTTTTCCTTATAATAGACGGACTCGAATCTGAATTCATCAGCGAACAAAGTCCGATCAAAGGGCTCATGCCTTATCTGGAATCACTCTCTGAACAATCGCTCAGGTGGAATAACAATATGAGCAGCACTACCGGTCCGGGCAGCTTATCTGTCATCATGGGATCCCTGCCGCTGTCTGAGAATAATATGATGGAATCTGAGATCTATGTCAACAGGAATACACTCTTCAGCCTTCTGTCGGATAACGGATATCACACAGCCTATTATTTTGGTGGAAACAGTGCACTTGGGAAGGTAGACAAATTTCTTACCCAGGAACGCGTAGATGAATTAATAGATAATAAGGACTTTGGCACGGGCTACAGAAAGCAGGAAAGAGATGCTGCACGTATATCGCTGGGTTACCCCGACAAAGAACTATACCGTTACTGGAATGACCGCTACGCGGCCTTACAACAACCTAAACTTGAAGTATTTTATACGCTTAGTACAAAGCGACCTTATCTTATTCCGGATCGCAACAGATATCGAAGCAGGGTCACAAAGATCATTGATGAAGCAGATCTGGATTGGAGGACGAGCAGAGCATTGCGCTCAAAACGTTCCATGCTAGCCAGTATGGCCTATGCTGATGATGCCTTAAAAGAACTGATCGAGAATTATTACCGATTTAAACCTGAATTCAAAAACACACTATTTATCATTACGGGAAATAGCGAGCAACGCTCCAAATTGGAGAATGATCAAGTGGCTTCAACCCGGGTTCCATTGTTTATCTATAGTCCGCTGATAACAGAATCGACTGTGTTCAACAACCTGGTTTCCCATGCTGATATTGCCCCGGAATTGGTACAGCTTCTCAATGAAAATTATAAGATGAATATGCCAAATTTTGTCGCCTGGACGGGGAATAATCTGTCGCCGGAAAGGCAGGAAGCGGGCAAGGAGATCGCCCTTTACGATGAAAACGGTGCTATAAAATCAATGATCAAAGACGATTATCTCTTAGCCGATGGCGAGCTCTACCGCCTGGGGCAGGATAATATGTGGTATGCAGATGACAATGATGGGATGGAGAACAGGCTGAGGCGTATTCGCAGTGACATGAATGTGCGTAATGAATATCTGATCGCAGAGAATAAGATCATGCCAGCCGAGAATGCCATTTTTAATTTTAAGATTCCTGGTTTTTCAAAACGAGAGATCGCATGGATCAACAGTGTGTTTAATGGCAAAGATTACGATAAAGCATATCTCAAGGCACGCGATCTGGCCCTTCAGAACAACAGCAAGCACGCCATGCTGCTTTGCAAGTATATCCTGGCCAATGTGCCCGGACATGTAGATACGGAGATCCTTATGGCCCGAATCTATGGATGGCAGCAACATTTTGATAAAGCCTCGGCAATTTTAGAGCAGACAATTGATAAATACCCAAGATATGCCAGCGGCTATGAGGCGTTGCTAGATGTATACTATTGGTCGAACAACAATAGCAAGGCATTGGAGATCGCTGCCCTGGCCGAACATAACAATATTAGGGACAAATCAGTTCACGACAAGATCACCCGGGCCAAGAATGTGATCAAAAGAAATCAAAACAACGAAGCTGTAAGTGTATTGCCTGAAAAAGTTCGGCGATAAACGAAGGCACAGAGCACCCATGGAAAGATTTTTACTACTACTGTTACTCCTTATTCCAATGATCCTCTTCGGACAAGAAGAGATATTTACTGTAACAGATCCGGACAAGGCATATACCAGGGCCAGGGAAATGGCTTTTGAGGGTAACTATGAAGGCGCCAGGCCTATTTTGCTGGATATTCTGGTGGAATACCCGGAATACAGTGATGTCAGAAATTTACTGGCTAAGACTTATAGTTGGGAAGGCAAGTACCGTGAAGCAAGGATCCACTTCAATCAGATCACTTTGACGGATAAAACAAATCTGGAGGTATGGATTGCTGATATTAATAACGAATTATATGATGCTAACGAGATAGTGGCTTTTAGTAAAGTAACTAAAGCCCTTGAGCATCTGCCGGGTGAGCCTGAATTAATTTCGCTAAAGAAGAAGATCAATGCCAGGCTTTTAAAGCAAAGTAAAGCTGTTCAGGAAGAAGCAGTGGCGCTCAAGGGACCCAATAGGGAGGCGGGCAATTTTAAACATACATTGGGCTTGATCAGTAATGTCGATATTTTTGATCAGGTCTTTGATGCCCAATACCTTTTTGGTGTTGAATACCAACATCAAACAAAAATTGGCAAAGTCATACCCCGAATTTCCCATGCGAGTCGGTTTCAGCAAACCGGATTGCAATATGAAGTAGATGCCTATCCTCAGATCGATAAAAAAAACTATTTCTATCTGAACTATGGGTATTCTGCCTCAGGGATCTTTCCCCGCCATAGGGCAGGGGCAGAGATCTATAAAATGATGTCTAAAACTATGCAGATGTCTGCCGGGCTGCGATATATAGATTTTAGAGAAAGCGCAGTAACAATGTTCACAGCTTCGGTTGGACTTTATAGCGGGAATTATTATTTCTCTGCCCGGCCATATCTTACACCGAGGAATAATAATCCCATGGGCTATGCCGGCTCTGTTTTAGCCAGGAAGTATGGCAAAACAGGTGATAATTATGTCGGTCTTACACTAAGCCTGGGCGTATCTCCTGAATCGCAGCAATTATTTGCCGGGGAAACCCTGCTTTCAGAGTCCCTTTTATACGTAGAATCCCAGCAAATTCTGATGGAATATCAGTTTACCGGAAAAAGTGTAGCCAACCTTTACAAAGCCAGTTTAGGACTTACCAGACAGGAATTTGTAAGTCAGCCAGGTGAGTTTTTCTTAGCAATGACGGTAGGTTTTCGATATAATACACGGTTTTGACGATGAAACGTTGTGGATTTGACATTTCACAACAAAAAAAGGGAGGTTCACCACAATTCCTTGGGGAGACATATGCTATTTAATACGTTTACGTTCTAGTAAAGAAAAGTACCCAGATCAACTAATAAGTTACAAACCCCGCTTACCATGTTATACGACACCTACGGGGAGGAGTATTTAGATTTCCTCCGAGCATTGAATGAAATTTTAAGTTTAAACGAATTAGCCGAACTGGATTATTTATAGTCTAATCGGCTTTTTCAGTTTTTAAAAACAAATCCTATGGCAGAACAAAATCAAGACAACGCGGCATACATGAATTTTCTGGAAACATTGAATGACATGTTGACCGAAATTGAGATCAGCCGTCTAGGTTGCTCTTAATATGTTTAAGTGATCCTTATCAACTAAAAGGGGACCTCTTCAGGTCCCTTTTTTCTTTTGTTAGCCTAGGTAGGCTTTTAATAATTTGCTTCTGGAATTATGACGCAGCTTACGAATCGCTTTCTCGCGTATCTGGCGTACGCGTTCACGAGTAAGATCGAACGTCTGCCCGATTTCTGCTAAAGTCATGGATTGCTGATCTCCTATCCCATAATAGAGCTTAACAACATCTGCCTCACGAGGCGATAGCGTTTCT
>JAOTYW010000169.1 GCA_029861705.1 Flavobacteriaceae bacterium | reverse complement strand
GTGGAATTAAGTCCGATCGAGCCGGAATAGGCTACCAGAGTTCACTAATCTCCTTTTTAACGTAGGCTAGCGCAGTTGCAGAAGGCGATTGCATATCCATAGTTTCATTCAAGATGCCTTCCCTTAGTTTATCAGCTGAATCCGCGTCGCTCAAGGCAACTTTACGAATAATTTGAATTGTAGCGCCTTTGGCCGCTTTTATGATATTCCAGCATTCGTCACTAATATAAATCTGTTGGGCCAGGTTGTGATCAAATTCATTTTCAATATTGCTAATTAGCAGTGCCTCATATTTCGCTTTGTCATTAGATTTTGGTCCTACTCTAACTACAAGGCTGGTAATATTGATCCGTTCAAGGAATAAAGCCATTCGTTCATATGCCTGCAATCTTATGGGCAACACATTTTTCTGAGAATCCTTGTGCAGTAAATATCGCCTGCGGCCCTCCTCATTTCTCGTGTGTAGTCTGAAAAAGTAAAAAGCAACGGCACCGGTTACTACAGCGGGTAGTAAGAAGCCGAATAATTGAAAGATATCGTCTCCGCTCATGTGGTTTAGTTTAGTTCAATATTAATGCATCCTTGAAGATACGATGTAAAAACGATTGCATTGCCGAAAAAGTATGCATGACCCAGGTGGTTTTAGGAGATTTTTTGACCTTTCCCACCTAAATATTGACAAGTCTCCAAACTATGCATGGATGTAAAACCCACCGGGGCTTTTTCGTAATTATTTTCTTTTTTCGCAGAGGCATAGATCCAGCCGCGTACTATTCGATTAAGTGGGAGTTCTTCGCGGTTATTGGCGACAAAATACTGTCGCATCTCGGGCCCAATACTCTCCAGCCAGTAACGCAGATGTCCTACAATGGGAAAGTTATGTTTGATTGTATGGGCAGGCGTAAAGACGATGTCCCTTATGGCTATAATGGCAAGAACGATCAATAACCATCCCCACCAAGGCACAACTGACAACCAGGCCCCAAGTTGATCCATAATATCCCTTTTACGGAGTATTTAAGTAATCCAAGCTCATTTCGGTCAGTGCTTTTACACCTAGTAATAAACCGCTGTCATCAATAAGAAAATCAGGGGTATGATGTGGATAAGGTGTAGTATTCCCTGGAGTCATGCCACCTAAAAAGAAATAAAAGCCCGGTACTTCGCGCTGGAAATAGGAGAAATCCTCCGCTCCTGTAACGGCTTTTTGTGTAACCACATTTGCTTCACCAGCCACGCGTTGGAGCGTTGGGAGCATGTTGGCTACTAGATCCGGATCATTATAAGTAATATCAGTAGCATCGCGTATTTCGATGGTAGCCTCGCCACCATATGCCTTGGCAATAGTAGGCACCATTTCTTCCATTCGCTTATTGATCAAATCTTTCATTCCGTAGTCCAGGGTACGGATAGTGCCGATCATCTCTGCACTTTCGGGGATAATATTGAATCGCACCCCACTTTTGATCTTTCCTACGGTGATCACTGCCGCTTCATTGGTTAGATTGGCATCCCGACTGATTATCGTCTGGAGTCCATCAATAATCTTGGCGCTGATCAAAATTGGATCCGTGCCTGACCAGGGCTGGGATCCATGCGACTGTTTTCCCTTTACGTTGATCGTAAAACTTTGCGCCGCCGCCATTGTGCCCCCAGACTTATATCGTATTGTGCCTACAGGCGTTCGAGAATTTATGTGTAAACCAAAAATGACATCTACATCCGGACTTTTTAATACACCTTCTTTTATCATTAGTAAAGCTCCCCCTTCTTCCCCGGGTGGCGGACCTTCTTCAGCGGGCTGAAAAATAAACTTCACAGTCCCTTTAATCTTATCTTTTTGTGCTGCCAGAACCTCTGCGACGCCCATAAGGATGGCTACATGGGTATCATGTCCGCAGGCATGCATCACGCCAACAGTTTCGCCTAAAAATTCTGATGTGGCCTGTGAGCGATAGGTTAAATCGTTGCGCTCTGTCACCGGAAGTGCATCAATATCTGCACGTAATGCCACAACTTTTCCGGGAAGATCTCCTTTTAATATCCCAACGACACCTGTATGTGCCACACCCGTTTGAACTTCTAGACCAAGTGAACTAAGATGGCCGGCAATTTTCGCAGCAGTTTTGAATTCTCTATTAGATAGTTCGGGGTTTTGATGGATGTCTCTTCTCCAGCTAATAACCTTGTCCTCAACGGAGGCATAATTTATTTCATATTGGGTTCCCTGCGCAGTTATTGCAGTGACAAGACCTATAAATAAAATTGAAAATATAATTTTCATAAAGTGCTGATTTAGAATTTTATAAGTGTATAGTTTTGATCTGTTAATTGAATAATAGCTGTCATGGCTGAAAGGGAGAGTTGCACCCCTTCAATAGTCTTTTCTGCGGGTACACTACGAGACAGCGACGACTGTCCGCACAGTATGACATCTACTCCCGAATCGATCAAGGCAGATAGCAGATCAAAATTCGGATTTGGAACTCCGTAGCGTTTCATATAGGCCTCCTGGGTCATAATATCTTTGGTCGCTTTATTATGAACTACCAGCGCTACCTGCAATTTGTCTTGGGGTATCCCGTGCTGGGCATGCATATTAAGGAATCGCGCAGCCGTTTCAATGCTCGCATTGATCTCATTATGGTTCTCGGGGCTCGACATAATATCAAACATCACTTTAAACTCCCGGTCCTTATCCGTTTTAAAATCCGGATTATCTATCGGCCATACTTTTCCAAACTCTGAAATAACGGGGCCTGCTTTTTTTTCCTGTGCCAGACCCTGCGAAATGGCCAGAAGAAGGATACATATAGAAATGATGCTTGTTTTCATAATAAGATGCTAAATATATTCAAATTGCGACTAATCCCTTAGTCCTTGTTAATAATTCATCAGGCACTTCAGGATGCGTAGAAATATGGCTAACTTCACGCCATAAACCTTTTATAGAGCATTGCGTACATATTTAGAGGAATTGAACGAAGCACAAAGGGCCCCTGTTCTCCACAAAGAAGGGCCTTTGATGGTTATTGCCGGAGCCGGATCCGGGAAAACCCGTGTGCTTACTTACCGGATCGCACACCTAATGAAGGAAGGCGTAGATCCGTTCAATATATTGGCGCTCACCTTTACAAATAAAGCCGCCCGGGAAATGAAGAAACGGATTGCCGAACTGGTTGGCGACTCCGAGGCCAAAAATTTGTGGATGGGGACCTTTCATTCCATATTCGCACGTTTGTTGAGATATGATGGCGATAAACTAGGTTTCCCGAAAAACTTCACCATTTATGATACACAGGATTCCCAACGCCTGATAGCATCGATCATTAAGGAAATGTCTTTGGATAAAGACATCTACAAGTACAAACAGGTCCATAACAGGATCTCGGCATATAAGAACAATCTCATTACAGTAAAAGCATATTTTCAGAATCCTGAAATCATGGAGGCAGATGCCATGGCCAGGAGGCCCAGGACAGGGGAAATATATAAAGCCTATGTAGACAGGTGCTTTAAGGCGGGAGCAATGGATTTTGACGATCTACTCCTGCGCACGAATGAGCTCTTAAACAGATTTCCGGATGTCTTGCACAAATACCAGGAACGATTTCGCTATATCCTGGTGGATGAGTATCAGGACACGAACCATTCGCAATACCTTATAGTACGGGCTTTAGCAGATCGGTTTCAGAATATTTGTGTAGTTGGAGACGATGCCCAAAGTATTTATTCTTTCAGAGGGGCTAACATCAGTAACATTCTGAATTTTCAAAGGGACTATGACGAAGTGGCGTTGTACCGGCTCGAACAAAATTATCGATCTACTAAAACGATCGTCAACGCAGCTAATACCATTATCGCACATAATAAGGATCAGATCAAAAAGGAGGTCTGGACACACAATGATGAGGGGAACAAGATCATTCTTCACCGCAGCGTAACCGATGCAGAGGAGGGCAGATATGTGGCCGGATCCATTTTTGAGAATAAGATGGAACAGCAATTGCCCAATAGTCATTTTGCTGTATTATACCGCACAAATTCCCAGTCGAGATCTATTGAAGACGCCTTGCGGAAAAGAGATATCCCTTACCGTATTTATGGAGGGGTGTCATTCTATCAGCGCAAAGAGATCAAGGATCTGTTATCCTATTTGAGAATTTTAATAAATCCCAGTGATGAGGAAGCTTTAAAGCGGATCATCAACTTTCCGGCTCGGGGAATTGGTCAGACCACGATTGACCGACTCACAGTGGTTGCCAATGAAACAGGGAATTCTATTTTCCAGGTCATTTCTGCCCTTGATAAGATACCCGTGAACATCAATGCGGGAACAAAAAGAAAACTAGGGGATTTTGTTGCCATGATCAAAAGTTTTCAGATTTTGAATGAATCCCAGGATGCTTTTGTTGTCGCAGCACATGTAGCGAAGAAGGCGGGGTTGCTGCAGGAATTCAAAAAAGACGGAACTCCTGAGGGGATCGCCAGAATGGAGAATATTGAAGAGTTGCTCAATGGGATCCAGGATTTTGTCGAGGGGCAAAAAGAGATTGCAGATGCCGAAGGTAGCCTGACAGAATTCCTTGAAGATGTTGCCCTGGCCACAGATCTCGATCAGGAAACAGACGACACAAATCGGGTTTCATTAATGACCATCCACCTGGCAAAAGGCCTAGAATTCCCTTATGTATATATCGTTGGTATGGAAGAGGACCTGTTTCCGTCTGCCATGAGTATGAGTACCCGTAGTGAATTGGAAGAAGAGCGACGTTTGTTCTATGTGGCCCTCACACGCGCCGAAAAACAGGCTTATCTGACATATACTTTGAATAGATATCGTTGGGGGAAATTGATCGATGCAGAACCGAGCAGGTTTCTTGAAGAAATTGATGAACAATTTATTGATAACCGAACGCCTGTAACGAACTACCACTTCAAACCTTTTGTCAATACGGATATTTTTGGTGACATTGAAACACCTACAAAGAAGAAAGCAGCTGGCCGCGGCGGGAACGTAAAACCCAGGAATGCGCCTAAATCTGTTGTTCCACATAACTTAAAGCCCATTAGGAAGTCTGCCGGCCAAGGAGCCATCAGTGCCGGCGTGATTGACCCGAAACTGGTGGAAGGGGCTTTAGTAAACCACACACGTTTTGGCAGGGGCAAGGTGATCAAGATAGAAGGGCAAGGTAGCGACCAAAAAGCCGAGATTCAGTTTGATAAAGGCGCTGTAAAAAAGCTGTTGCTTCGTTTTGCCAAGCTTGAAGTAATCTCATAAAAAAACCGCGCTTTTCCAGCGCGGTTTCTTCTATAACTAGTCCTAGATTTATTCATTAATAGCAGGATCATTCATACCTTCTTCGATCATTGAATAGAATTGATCCAATTTAGGTAATACTACAATTCTGGTACGTCTATTCTTAGACCTGCTGGCAGCCGTATTATTGTCTGTAAGCGGCACATAGTGGCTTCGCCCTGCTGCTGTCATGCGAGCTGGTTCTACCCCAAATTCATTTTGAAGAATTCGAACTACGGCAGTTGCGCGTTTAGCACTCAGATCCCAGTTATCAAGGAGTACACCACTTTGATAGGGGACATTGTCTGTATGGCCCTCAACCAGGAAGTCAAAATCAGGCTTATTATTAACAACCTGAGCAACTTTCCCCAGAACTTGTTTAGCAGCATTAGTCACATTGTAACTACCGGTGCTAAATAATAACTTATCAGAGATGGATACAAATACGACTCCTTTCTCTACACTGATCTCAATATCTTCGTCATCCAGGTTACCTAATACACCTTTAAGGCTTTGAACCAGAGAAAGGTTTACTGAATCGCGTCGGGTCACTGCATCTTGTAATTTTCGTATGGTAAGGTCTTTCTCCCTCATACTCTCCAGGGACTTTTCGAGGTTTTCTGCCCCTTTGGTTGTCAAAGTTGTCAGATCTCCCATGTTGTTGATCAATTCCTGGTTATTCGCTTTTAAGAAGTCGTTCTGATCTGCCAGGGATTGAGCGCGAGCGTCAGCTGTTGCTTTTTCTTCAAGGCAAGTATTTAGCTTAACAGTTGCTGAATTGAGTAGGTCTTGAGTTTCTTGTTGCCTGGCTTCAAGTTCCGCATATTTCTTCTGTGATACACAGGAAGACAGTAAAACGGCGATGCCTAATAAT
>JAOTYW010000168.1 GCA_029861705.1 Flavobacteriaceae bacterium | reverse complement strand
TTTACCTAATGGGCTGGACAGGCGGTTATGTACTACTGGCACTTTTGCTTGCCCCCTACCTGCGTAAATTCGGCAAATTCACTGTACCCGATTTTATCGGGGATCGCTATTATTCCAATATTGCACGGACCGTGGCAGTTGTCTGCGCCCTCCTGGTATCCTTCACCTATATAGCCGGACAAATGCGGGGTGTAGGCCTGGTTTTTTCGCGCTTTTTGGAAGTACCTATTACAACCGGTGTCATCATCGGAATGTTTATCGTCTTGTTTTATGCCGTCCTGGGCGGAATGAAAGGCATTACCTATACCCAGGTAGCCCAATATTGCATTTTGATCTTCGCCTTTATGGTCCCGGCATTTTTTATATCCTTTCAAATGACCGGTTCTCCTATCCCGCAAATCGGAATGGGGAGTCAGCTATTGGATGAGAATATTTACCTGCTGGACAAATTAGACGGATTGTCGGAAGAGCTTGGTTTTACCATGTATACGGATGGATCTAAAGACATGATCGATGTATTTTTTATTACGGCTGCCCTGATGGTGGGAACTGCAGGTTTACCACATGTCATTGTCCGCTTTTTTACCGTTCCTAAGGTGCGCGATGCACGCAAATCTGCGGGTTATGCCCTATTATTTATTGCACTACTTTATACTACAGCACCGGCCATTGCCGTATTTGCACGAACCAATCTGATACAAACTGTCGCGGGTCAGCCTTATGAGGCCATGCCGGGATGGTTTACCAAATGGGAAGCAACGGGACTGATCAGTTTTGAAGACAAGAATCAGGATGGCCATATACAATTTGTGGGCGATCCGGCCATAAATGAACTAACTGTAGATCCTGACATCACAGTATTGGCCAATCCTGAGATCGCTCACCTACCTAATTGGGTTATCGCCCTTGTAGCTGCTGGCGGCCTCGCCGCTGCACTTTCAACTGCAGCAGGACTATTATTGGTGATCTCTACTTCTGTATCGCATGATCTGATGAAAAAACAATTTATCCCGGACCTTACAGACAAAGCCGAATTGGTAGTGGCCCGATTATCAGCTGTTGTTGCCGTTTGCGTTGCGGGCTATTTCGGGATCAATCCACCAGACTTTGTGGCCGCAACCGTAGCCCTCGCCTTTGGCCTGGCAGCGGCCTCCTTCTTTCCCGCCATAATGATGGGTATTTTCTTTAAGCGTATGAACAAGGAAGGGGCAGTCGCCGGAATGGTAGTTGGCATGCTCAGTATGCTCTTCTATATGGTGAAATTTAAATTTGATATGTTCGGAGGCGGTGGCCCGGACGATTGGTGGTTTGGAATATCTCCTGAAGGTTTTGGAACTGTCGCAATGATGCTTAACTTTATGGTAGCATGGCTGATCTCTAGCTTTACAGCAGCGCCGCCCCGGGAGATTCAGCAAATGGTTGATGATATCCGGATACCCACAAGTTCCGGTAATGCATCTGCTCATTAAATCAACAACGCATGAGTAATTACAGTATAAAATCGCTTGAAGAGTATTTTCAAGTGTACCGTAAATCAGTCCGGGATCCGGAAACATTTTGGGAAGAGATCGCCGAAGAACACTTTGATTGGCGAAGGAAATGGGATAACGTCCTGCAATGGGATTTTTCAAAACCCCAAGTAAAATGGTTCGATGGTGCCCAACTGAACATTACCGAAAATTGCCTGGACAGGCATCTACAAATTCGCGGTCATAAAACAGCCATACTTTTTGAACCCAATGATCCACAAGCAGAAGCAGAGCATATTACATACCGGGATCTGCACGAACGCGTGTGCCGGATGTGCAATGTGCTCAAGGAAAATGGAGTGAGCAGAGGCGATCGTGTTTGCATTTATCTCCCGATGATACCCGAGCTTGCGATCACCGTACTGGCATGTGCCAGAATTGGTGCAATTCATTCTGTTGTTTTTGCCGGCTTTTCATCAAATGCCTTAGCTACACGAATTAATGACTGTGATTGCAAGATCGTTATCACTTCCGATGGTTCATATCGGGGTGCTAAAATTCTTGATCTCAAAAGTATTGTCGATAGTGCCCTCGAGGAATGTCCGCAAGTCAGCCATGTGCTTGTCGCAAAACGCACAGGACAGAAGGTGCAAATGAAAGCTGGGCGAGACAAATGGCTCGAGCCGCTTATGGAGCAAGCTTATGCTGATTTTCCTGCCGAGATCATGAATGCCGAAGACCCCCTATTTATCCTGTATACTTCAGGGTCTACCGGTAAACCAAAAGGCATGGTCCATAGTTGCGGAGGTTATATGGTATATACGGCTTATACTTTTAAGAACATTTTCCAGTATCGGGAAGAGGACATATTTTGGTGTACAGCCGATATCGGCTGGATCACCGGGCATAGCTATATTGTTTATGGCCCGCTCGCAAACGGGGCCACAACTGTTATGTTTGAAGGTATTCCTACCTATCCCGATAGCGGTAGGTTTTGGGAAATTATTCAAAAGCATAAGATCACCCAATTCTATACTGCCCCTACAGCAATCCGTGCCCTGGCAAAAGAGAGCCTGGATTTTGTGACAAAATACGACCTCACTTCTCTAAAAGTCCTGGGCAGTGTTGGAGAACCTATCAATGAAGAGGCATGGCATTGGTATAATAACAATATTGGAAAAGGCCAGAGTCCGGTCGTTGATACCTGGTGGCAAACCGAGACAGGTGGGATCATGATCTCCCCAATCCCCTATGTCACGCCAACGACACCTACATTTGCTACTTTCCCTTTTATTGGGATCCAACCCGCTTTGATGGATGATGCAGGCAATGAGATCTATGAGAATCAGACTCAGGGAAAACTGTGTATAAAATTCCCATGGCCTTCGATGGCGCGTTCTATCTGGGGCGACCACGAACGTTACAAAAACACCTATTTCACGGCTTTCGATAATTGTTATTTTACCGGAGACGGTGCTTTTAGAGACGAAGTAGGCTATTACAGAATTACGGGAAGAGTAGATGATGTAATCATTGTCTCAGGGCATAATTTAGGTACGGCTCCTATTGAAGATGCCATCAATGAACACCCGGCTGTTGCGGAATCTGCTATCGTAGGCTATCCACATGATGTAAAAGGAAATGCGCTTTACGGTTTTATTACATTAAAAGAGTTTGGCGAAACTCGGGATCGCGATAACTTAATGAAGGAGATCAACCAGAAAATTGCAGAGCAAATTGGTCCGATAGCGAAGTTGGAAAAAATTCTCTTTGTTGATGGCCTTCCCAAAACCCGAAGTGGCAAGATCATGAGGCGTATTCTGCGAAAAATTGCATCCAATGACACGGAAAACCTTGGCGATATAAGCACCTTATTAAACCCTGAAGTGGTTCAGAATATTATTGATGCTACTTCCTGATCGCAAAAAATTTGATTAGTCGATTTACTAGGTAAAGCCGCTACGGGTATTTTATTCAACGTACTCATATGGTACTCAAGGTTATCATCATTCTTTACATCCTACTGGCGATCGGCCTGGTTGTTGGATTGTTGATCAATGGTGTACGTCCTTCAAAAACTCTGGCCTGGCTCCTGGCAATTTTTACGATTCCCGTTGGAGGAATTCTCTTTTATCTTATGCTGGGGCGGAACCACCGAAAGAAAAAATTATTAGCGCTGCGCGAACAGGAGCTCGTTTACCCCAAGCGCCGGGTAGACCCCTCATATTATAGGCATTCGGACAAATTCAAAAAACTAATGCACTTAGTGAACACAAATTGTTTCTTCCCGCCAACTCCTGAGAACAATGTGGCCTTGTTAAAAGATGGGGAAACTACCTTTGACAGTATTTTCAATGCATTGAAAGAAGCCCGGGAATTCATTCATCTGCAATATTATATTTTCGAGGAAGGTGAGCTGGCCACTAAATTGCTCCATTTGTTCCAGGAAAAAGTGAAGGAAGGGGTAGTTATTCGGATGATCTATGACAGCATAGGCAGCTATACGCTGAGTCGTTCTTTTTTAAATCAGCTCCAAAAAATCGGCGTTGAAGTTTACCCTTTCCTACCCTTTAGTTTTGGCCGATATCTGACTTCATTAAATTATCGCAATCACAGAAAGATCATAATTGTAGATGGTATTACAGCTTTTACAGGCGGAATTAATGTCTCTGATAAATATCTTAAAGGAGATGAGCGGTTAGGGATGTGGCATGATATGCATCTTAGATTAGACGGCCCTGCAGCATTACAACTGGACGATATCTTCAGATCAGATTGGTTTATGGTCAGCCAACAAGCCTTGCCTCTGGCGTTCCAAGGTAAATCCAAAAATCCCGATGACGGGAAATTAGTACAAATTGTACACAGCGGACCTGAACATGAATTCCCAACCATTGAACAAGCTTTTCTGTCAATTATCAATGAAGCGGAATTTTATGTCTATATCACCAACCCTTATATCATACCGAGCCAGGAAATTTTACAGTCCCTTCAAATAGCAGCACTTAGTGGCGTGGACATTCGACTATTGATCTCTAAAAAAAGTGATAGCCGGCTCGTTAATTGGAGCGTGCGGAGTTTTTGGGATGCCTTATTAAAAGCAGGGGTTCGCATTTTCTTATTTCCGGAAGGATTTTTACACAGCAAGATCATCGTCAGTGACGATGATATAAGCTCTGTAGGTACAGCCAATATTGATGTTCGCAGTTTTGAATACAATTATGAGGTTAGTGCATTAGTGTATGATACGTCCTTTGCCCAGCTGTTAAAGCATGACTTTTTGGACGATTGCCTTAACAGTGATGAACTGGACTATCAGAACCATATGAAACGACCCTGGACACACAGGCTCTATGAGGGGATTGCCAGAATCTTTGCGCCGGTATTATAGCACACCTTCCTGCTCGTTTTCTTTGTGGAATATCAAGTCTTGTTCCTCCAGGGCAAATACGATCAACTTAATATAATCATCTACTGTACTCTTAACATCGAGGGGATCTGTTATATCCAGGGCACCGCGCCAGATAAGATCGCGTTCTTTCCCTATACAAATACAATAGAGGGAAGTTTCCGAATGATACACAGTGTATTCGTCATAGTATCCTTCATCGTAATAAATGTCCTGATGACTCAAATAATCCTCCCTGAAACCTGAGTCGTAATTCTCCAGGTCAACCATTTTTTCCCTGAATACTTCCCTGTTTTCGGAACCCAAGATCTTGGTAAACAGTATGGCATCAAAGTCCCGATCCAGCAGCAAGGCTTCCACCTGATCTAATTCCTCTTCGCTGCGCGCTGAGTGCGTGAATTTGACATCGAAAAGGTCGAGGCTTCGCACTGCTTCTACATCCCGTTTTTTGAACTCGCGTACTAAACGAGTCTCATACATATCACGCGCATCTTCATCGGAGGTCATCCCCACTACAAGTACCTTTTGCGCATCAAATATCACTATCTCCGGATTCTTCCAGCTATGGACCAATTCCACTGAAGAGCATCCGAAAAGAAATATTACAATTAGTCCGATTAATTTTTTCATGGCTTCTTAGTTTAAGAGGTGATGCTGCTTTTCCTTTTTAATAATTTCAGAGATCAGCGCGAAAAGCAGTTTTTTTGTTTTTTGATATGAAGCTTCATAAGTTTCCATTTGTTTTATAAGATCGTGATGTTCATCCCTATAGGCTTGTTCCATTTTTGGCTGATCTACCTCATCTATCATAATATCAAGCTGACTCTCATGTTTGACCACATGCTGATGCAATAGTGTGATCTCTTCTTCCTTTTTTAAAAGATCATGGATGATCTCTTTGCTTCTTTTATAGAGCCTTGTATCAGCTAACTGACTCATATAATAAGTAATTAGACTATTCAAAAATTCTTGTTCATGTTGCATAAAAGCCAACTGTGAAATCCAGGTTCTAGAACTTTCATGCATTTCCTGTGGGCTAAACCACTCAATATATTTTGGATAATTTTTCTTTTTTCCCATATCGATCAGACCTGTGATCTCGGCGAAGGAATAAAATAATCACGGACCTTCGCTTTGATCTGATTAATTGTCATACTGTCTGCGCCTGAAACTTCTTTAACCCGACTTGCGATCTCCGGAGCTTTCTGCTGCAGCTCTTTTAATAATCGTTCATAAGTTTCGGCCGGGCCATACAACACAATTTGGTCGGCCTTCTTAAGTTGTTCAATGATCTTCTTAAAGTATTTCCTGTGCTGGTGCTTTTCAC
>JAOTYW010000167.1 GCA_029861705.1 Flavobacteriaceae bacterium | reverse complement strand
GCGATAGAAATATGAGGCTCGCCAAGCACATCCCTTCGAATGTCGCCTGTAATATTGTTGTTAATTTGTGATTTTTTACTGCGAACTCTAAATCCAACCGGGTGATATTGACAAAATGGTATGGCGACGTACGCATAGTCTCCCCAGGCAAAATTACTATCATTGGAAAGCACAAATCTAAGTATCGTGCTAGAACTTGTTTTACTGTCTAAACCTGAAGCCATAAGATCAAACTCCACCGTGTACTCCTCTGGAAGTGCAGCCAAATCTGGAATATAAAAGACATTAGCGCCTGGTTTCATCTCAAACCACTTTTCAGACGAGTCTCCAATGGTGACTACCTCTCCTGAACCATTCGTATTCCACAGAGAGGGGAAGTCGCCAATAAAATCGTTTGAAAAATCATCATAGAATAGAAGTTTGTCTCCTGCAACAAAATCGAATTTACTATAAACTTGCATAGATTTTTCACCTCCGGAACTTCCTTGTGTACCGGGATTATTTTGCCCTTGTGTATTACCACTCGTATCAACAGGTGGAGTGGGTGGAGGAGGCGCGCCTTGCCCGGGAGCCTTCTGTTGTTGCCCCTTTTTTCCGGGTTCCAAAATGCTATCTAAGGCCGCATCGGTTTTTTTGGAAGTTTCCTGTTCCACGCGACGTTCTACCGTTCGCTCGGCAGCTTTCTCAGCACGCTTTCCTAATTTTTTCAGGATCTGCCCTTCAGCAGGTAGTGTGAATAATAAACTTAAGATGGGGAGAACCAAGAGAATGCGATTCGTTTTCATACAGTTGTTTTTAGCCTTATCAATATAAGGAAATATCAGACTCTAAACCAGTTAGCCGTATCAGTTTGTAACAATAATGTATAGTTGGTATAAAAAGCTGTGTCAATTTAATTTGTACACGACCAGGTTGTTATTTTCGTCTTTGGTAACCAGCTCCAGTTTACGGTCGTTATCAATGTCTGCCAGGTCTGCCATACCGTTGCCAAGCACAGGAAAGTCGGCTACAGATCTACCATTACTGTAAAAGAGATAGGTCTTTTGGTTCTGGATATCCGTAGTACTGACATATATAACGTCATAGATATAGAATATCCTGGGTTTTGTATAGACGCCCAGGTCCATGGTAACGGCTTTCCCTTTGATATTGATCACATTGTCATTCAATGTAACCAGAGATTTAGTGGTCGCGTCAAAACCGTGGTATTCGTTGAGGTTTAAATTGTTCTTGTTAACCTTCCCTTTTGTATCCACTGCATAAATATCCCCGCCTTTATCACTGACAATAAATTTGTTGCGGTAGAGATAGGCTTCATTATCGGAAAAATCCAGTTTTTCCTTGACATCCACGCGTACCTTTCCGATGCGATTCAGGATCTTCAAACTCCCGTCTGCCAATTTAAATACCAGGTAGTCCTTGTTCGCGAACCTGAAATGTTTAGGCGCTCCGAGGATGGCATCTTCGGCTTCGGTATAAGTAAAGCCGGAAACAATATCTCCTCGGCTGTTGTACATGAATACCTTATTGCCCTGAGTAACTACGAGCCTGTATTTCCTGTTTTGCTCATAGTCGAACACTGCCAGTGGATTGAGGTTGCCTCCTTCATATGTCTTTTCAAAAGGTTGTACGACTTTCCCGTTCCTATCGATGACAAAGAATTGATCATTTGTCGTAAAGGCTAATTGGAGCCTGCCATTCTTGTACAAGTCAACCTGCTGTATCTTCCCCTGTATCCGACTCGATAATTCCTTTTTCCAAAGGACTTTGCCGGTTGTGGAAATGAGATAGAGGACATTATTCTCATCCTGAACGACGATCTCTTTTTTTCGCGTATTGTGATTGATGACAAACTGAGGTTCTGTAACCAACTTGGCGTCCAGGGATACTGAAAAAAGAGGGAAGGTGTTCCGAGGGTTTTCGATTTCCGAAAGCTTTTGCACCAGGATATTCGTGTGATAGAAGGAATCATCCCCAATGATCTGACATGCATAGGCATAGTCATTTAGCGCCCTGATTTTCATATCCTTTTGAAGGCTTCCTGAAAAGTCTTCTTCCAGTAATGTCTCCAGGCCTTTGTTCTTGCTGACGAAAAGGATGTTGGATTCATTGGCCAGGGATTTTTCGACACTTGCGTATTCCCGCGTCTTGCTAAACGTATTTCCCTGGTTGTAATTTCTGATGACCGTTTGCAACATGCCCTTGTCTTCGGCAAATACGAATGCATTCTCCAACAAGGTATAATAGGCTGCTTTGTAATTTTTGATCAACGGATCAAAATGCACGTTTAAGAATTCACTTTGCGAGAGGGAGATGATCTCATTGCCCAAATATTCATCTGTACCTGCCCGGATCTGCTCCAAAAAGAGATTAATATTTTCAGTGCCAAATGTGCTTAGAATAACCCCTTTCTTTTTTTGTATGTAAAAAATACCTACTTCTTCCACCGTATTGAAAAGTGTATCCAAAGCAGTTGGTTGGCTTAGAAAGTGCAGTTGATTTTGGGTAAATGTTGCATGGTCTTCAAAAGTATAGGAAAGGATAGATGAGGCTTCTGCCGGTGCAAGTGCCGGGGTTTTGTGAGCTAGTGGCCGCACCTTGCGAAACAAATTTAGAATACTACTCGAATCTCTGGCGATCAATGCTCCATTTAAATTTAATTGCCTGCTTGAAGGCTCAATATCCATGGAGATCCAATCTGTGAGTTGATTAAGGCGCACAGAACCTGAAATTTCGAGTTGACCGTCTAACAGTGTTTGTCCCTGGGTACTTTTTAAGAATAAAGAGGCGGGTTTATCAGTACTCGCTGCCTGGTAGAGCGCTAGTAGTGTGGCCGGGACTTCTCTTCTTGCTGCCGAATTGAGTTGCTCCAGAAGTACTTGAGAAGAAGAGCTAACCAGCGTATTGCCACCACTAGTGGCAGTATATAGCGTTCGGTCCTCTAGCTCAATCGTGCTAAAATCCTTATTTTTTATGATACGTTGCCCCAGGGAATCAGGATCTAAATGCAAACTGTCTATTAAAGATTCTGTTGTTGGGCTGATGTACAAGAATTCTGTTTCTTCACCGGGAATAAATGCCAGTACACTTTCATGTTCGTGGGCCAGGTATTTGAGGGCTTTTAGGTGTTCATTGGCGGCCTTATGCATTTCTGTAGACGAGAAGTCCTGGAGAAAGGCATTTTCATGTAACAGCGTCTTACATTGATTGAGATTATTGATACGGATGATGGCCAGGGCATTTTCGGGAACATAATTCAGCATCGGAAGTGCCTCATTGCGCTGCTGAAAACAACTGCTTAGCAGAAGACATATAAGTACGAGTCTCAAGGTCGACTTCATGATCTGGGTTTGGGGCAAAATTAGCGGTTTATAAGTTTAATTTCAGTTGTTCCGGAAGTAATCGAAAACTTTTTCTGTGATATTTTGTCGGGCCATATAGGGCAATGGCCTTTCTGTGTTCTTTAGTAGGATAGCCTTTATTCCGATGCCAATTATAGACCGGGTATTCTTCATGCAATTTGGCCATATAGCTGTCCCGATGTGTCTTTGCCAGGATTGAGGCCGCTGCGATGCTCATAAAACGGCCGTCTCCTTTGATCATGCAGTGGTGGCGGATCTTTTTATAGGAATAGAATTTATTGCCATCTACCAGGATCAAAGATGGGATCTGCTCCAGTTTGTCCAGTGCCTTGTGCATGCCCATGATGGAGGCTTTTAAAATGTTGACCTGATCAATGGTTTCCGGATCTATATCTGCCACGGCATAGCAGATGGCTTCCCGCCTGATCTCTATGGCTAATTTATCGCGTTGCGAATGTGTAAGCTGCTTTGAATCGTTAAGGATAGCATTTGAATAATCCGGGGGTAGGATGACGGCTGCAGCTGTTACCGGACCTGCAAGGCAGCCCCTGCCGGCTTCATCAGTTCCGGCTTCATCGGGCGTTTCAAAATAGGGTTGCAACATTAGAAACGAAGTGGTGTTTTCTTAAAAATTCGGCGTGTTCTTCTAAAAACAAAATTACGGACTCACTTTAATTCAAAAAAAGATTTATTGATAATTGATTGCAACCTTAAGAATAACGGCCATTCCTTTGAATATTTAAGTTTAATTTAGGACATTAGCCCGATAATCAAAAATCAAGTTATGAAATCATCGTATACCTGGATTCTAGCATCAATTTTGGTGTTATCTATGGGTTTCTCTTTTGGACAAGAGAAATCAATTACCGGTACGGTTACCGATCAAAACGGTCTTGCACTTCCCGGGGTTTCAATAATTATTGTGGGCACAACCACTGGAACTCAGACGGATTTTGATGGCAATTACGCTCTCAGAGCTGCCCTGGGGCAGGCGCTTCAATTTAGTTACCTGGGACAGCGTACCGTAACACGTACAGTAGGGAGTTCTGATGTCATCGATGTACAAATGCAGGAAGATGCGGAAGCTCTCCAGGAAGTTGTTGTACAGGGATACCGGACGGCTCCCAGAGAGAAATCGAGCATCGCGGCCACGACCATTAGTGCCGAAACTATTGAAAACAGGCCAAATGCAAGTTTTGTACAAACACTTTCGGGACAAGTTGCCGGTCTTAATATTACTACGGGTTCTGGACAACCGGGGGCAAATTCCACCGTAAACCTACGTGGGGTAACCTCTATCAACGGGAATACAGAGCCATTGTTCATTATTGACGGCGCACCCGTAGATGCAAATAACTTCCGTAGCTTGAACGCTCAGGACATCGCTAGTATATCTGTACTGAAAGATGCCGGGGCAACAGCTATTTATGGGAATCGAGGTGCAAACGGTGTTGTCATCATAAAAACCCGTCAGGGGAAGTTTAACACTCCACTTCAGATCAATTATTCGGGGATTCTTAGTTTTAGTTCCCTTCAAAATAACGATTATAACCTGATGGACTCTCAGGAGCAGTTGGGACTTGAACAGGAAAGAGGCGCTGGACTCGGGGCCACCCTTACGGATGCAGAGATTGACACGTACAGCACTACGAATTGGGCTGATTTCTTCTTTGATTCGGGACTGATCCAGAATCATACGCTTTCACTCTCGGGTGGATCTGAGAAATTTTCTCAATTCACATCTTTCGGTTATTTTGACCAAGAAGGTATTCTGCAGAATTCCGACCTGAAACGATTTAATATTCGAAACAATACCTCCGGCAAGTCGGAGAATGAAAAATTTAAGTACGGTTCGAATATTACAATAAACTATTCGGAATCTAATGAACCAAACGAGATTGGAACAGGATCCATTAACCGGAATTATATTCTGGGGGCATACTCATCTGTGCCATATATTTCGCCGGACGATTATACTAATGGAGCCGACTTATTATCTCCGCTTCTATTTAGTAATACTCCTCTTTTCCTCATAGACCGTTTGAATACGTATACCAGGAAAGAAGAAGAAGTAAAGCTTATAGGGAGTCTCAATGCTTCGTATGAGATCGCTAAAAACCTGGAAGCACGCGCTGTTTTAAGTGCGGACTATCAAAGTGAGTTCCTGACAAGGGCTGAAGCTCCGGATTCTTTTAACGCCTTGCTTTTTGGTGGAGCAGAGAATCCTACCTCAGGTTTCCAGCAGCAGATCACTACTCGCCAATTCTCATTTAATCAGGTAACTTCCTTGAACTATAACAATCAGTGGGGGAATCATTCCGTTGATGGGGGCGTTTACATAGAATATTTCAAAGCGCATTTCAGGCAATTTGGATTTAATGCCAACGGATTGAACCCGAAAACTTTCTTTCCAGGTGATGGCTCAGGTCTGGTACCTGTTGCTATAGATCCGGCAACCGGCGGATTATTATTCGCGGATAACCCACAGGCTCAGATTCTGAACGCAGGTTTGTTCTCATATTTTGCACAGGCCGATTATGATTTCGATACGCGATACGGTCTTACAGGGACCATCCGTAGGGATGCCTCTTATCGATTTGCGGGGAGCGATAAATGGGCTACCTTTTATTCGTTTGCAGCTCGATGGAATGTACATAACGAAAGCTTTTTGGAAGGATCTGTGTTTAACCAGTTGAAACTTCGTGCGTCTCATGGGACAACAGGTAACCAACGGATAGCAGGTACGACCTATTTTTCTGCACCGGACCTTACCAAGAATTTCTATGCGACCGGGCCGGGTTATGGAAATGCGAACTCTATCTTCCTGTCTCAGATCGCCAATACGACCTTAAAATGGGAGACCGTTAC
>JAOTYW010000015.1 GCA_029861705.1 Flavobacteriaceae bacterium | reverse complement strand
TGAGTCCGTATCCAGGCGCCTGGTGTGAAATGCGCAATGGTGTTGATGTTTTGCATCTAAAAATTTACCAAAGTACTTATTTCGAGGCCGTCCATTCGCTGGATCCGGGTACACTGGTTAAGGAAGGAAAAGAATTAAGAGTGGCCGTTTCTGATGGCTTTGTCTCTCTCTTAGAAATACAATTACCCGGCAAACGAAAGTTAGCGATTGACCAACTGATTCATGGCCTGAGACTTGAGCCAGAAGCTAATCTAAGGTAAAGCCCCATCGTTATTGACATGGCCGAATTTTAGTGTTTAAGGTGTAGTTTATCAACAAACAACCGAAGTTATTAACAAAAATGCCTATTTCCCCCCATTTTACTTGCGCCGAGAGCAAATCCGTATAATTTTGTTAACGCTTTGAAATTAGTAACAACAAATAAATAATTTAGATTATGAACAAAACAGAATTAATTGATGCTATGGCTGCTGATTCAGGTATCACTAAAGCAGCAGCGAAAAAAGCATTAGAGTCTTTCCTTGGCAATGTTGAAGGTTCTCTTCGAAAAGGAAATAGAGTATCACTGGTTGGATTTGGATCTTGGTCAGTAAACAGAAGAAAAGCTAGAGAAGGAAGAAACCCTTCTACTGGAAGAACTATTCAAATTGCTGCGAAAAACGTAGTTAAATTTAAAGCTGGTTCTGATTTAAGCGGTGCTGTTAATTAAGTAACTGCTCAAACATATATTAAGCACTTCCTTTTTGGAGGTGCTTTTTTTTTGTCCAAAACACATTTTTGTTAATTATCTGAATTATCTTATTTTTAATTATTCACTCAAATGAATGGCAGCTCCTAAACCAAATAAAGGGAAACTATTGATCGCAGAACCTTCGCTCACTGGCGATGTATCGTTCAACAGGTCTGTTGTCCTGCTCGCTGAGCACAACGACGAAGGATCCGTTGGCTTCATTCTGAACAAACCCCTTGATTATTCGATCAGCGATCTGATCCCTGAGATTCATATTTCTCTGCCCGTATACAATGGTGGGCCGGTTGAACAGGACAATCTGTATTTTATTCATAAAGTCCCGGAATTGATTACAAATAGCGTTGAAATCTCAAATGGTATTTTTTGGGGAGGTGATTTTGATATTACCGTTCAATTACTCAATGAACAGGTAATTAATGAGAATGATATCCGTTTCTTCCTGGGTTATTCTGGTTGGGCCTCTTTACAACTCGATCAGGAATTGCTATCAAAATCCTGGATCGTCCTCACTAATGAATACGAAAGTGATATCATTCAAAAGACTTCTGACGCTTTTTGGAAAGAAAAGATGATGCAATTGGGAGGTGAATACCTGCTTTGGTCTAATGCGCCTGAGAATCCCAGCCTTAATTAATTTGCAATTCTATTATTTAATGCTTCCAGGAGCCGGGCGGTAAAGTCCGTCCTAAATTCCCTTTTCCTATAATGAGTGATCGGCTGTATCCCTATGCGTGTATTAGTCAAAAACACTTCATCGCACTGTTGCAGTTCAAATGGAGACACCTCAACTTCTTCAATATCATAATCTGGGAAATCCCCTATCATCCTTATTAACTGACGTCTGATAATTCCATTGTAGCATCCATCTTCAATTCGTGGCGTGCGAACCGTATGTCCTTGTACCAGGAAAATGTTGGCATCCAATGCGCTAACAAGCATATTGGAATGATTGAGTAACAGACAATTTTGGTAACCGTTCTCCCTGGCAAAAACTGCACCTGCAATCTGCAACGCTTTGTTATTGGACGTAATGGCGCTTATATGTTTTTCCCCGATCCGATATTCCTTATATAGTTCTACTTTATAAGGAGTTGTCTTAAGTGTATAAAATACACTTGCCAGTGGAGTGACTTCTATACAAAAATGTACTTCGTCCTTTTCGGGCAGCAAGGCTTCGCCTCTGGTGCGATAAACGGCTAGCAAGGCCAAACAAGAGTTATCTTCCATTGCATTAGCCTGTATAGTTTTCTGGATCTCCTTATCGAGGTATTCCATGGTGAAAGACATAGGGATCTCCATCCTTACCCGCCTCATGGCAGCCATTAATCTGAAGTAGTGTTCTTCCCAGAATAGTAGTGTGTCTCGATGCACACGAATCTTTTCAAAAAGAATATCACCTTTAGATAACGCTCTGTCTTTTAGCGTCATAGGGATAGCCTCTTCCTGTAAAATCCCGTTAATATTGCGCATAAAAAAAACCTTGATCTCTCAAGGTCAAATATATTGTAAAAACAACATAATATTAGGTGGAACCAAGTACTTGCTTCAAGTCAGAAACCTGATTCTCCCAAAGCATTTTTGCTTCTTCGATTTCATCTTCATCTGCAAAATCGCTTACAAAGAGTGAAACGTCTTTCGTGATCTCGTCTACAATAATTCGCATTTCAAAAAACATATCTTCTTCTCCATCTATCCATGTGAATTTGACAAATTCATCTGTCTTCTTTTTTAGCAGCCTTGCCTGCTCTTCTACACCATCCCAGAAAAAACTATATAATTCGCTACGAGAATTAACATCATCGGCAAACCATTCAGAAAGTCCTGATGGAGTTGAAATATACTGATAGAGCAATTGAGGTGACGATTGTATCACAAACTCAATCTCATACTTTGTCTTATTACTCATTAACCTCTTATGATTTAGGTTCGGGCAATATATAGAATAAAAGATGATAAAAAAATAAAACCCCGATTATATTTTTTTTGAATGTCGAGAGTTGATGAAGCCGAATATAACCGCTATATTTGCCCCGCTTTTTTAAGGCTTTGGCGAGGTAGCTCAGGTGGTCAGAGCGCAGGATTCATAACCCTGAGGTCGGGAGTTCAAGTCTCCCTCTCGCTACTGAGAATAAAGGACCACTTTTGTGGTCTTTTTTTATTTAAGTTAATTCTCGGCCGGCATGCAGCTAATCCTTTGGCGTGTATATCAAAGCGATACACATTCAAGGTATCGTCGCACATTTTGGTCTATTCTCGACTCAATTTGTGCGGTTTCTGCTTTTATGAATGCTTCTCCGGTAATATGTTCATATAATTCAATATACCGATCCGAGACAGATAATACGTATTCATCATTCATCTCAGGGAGTACCTGTCCTGCCAAGCCCTGAAAGTTATTTGCAATCAGCCATTGCCGAACAAACTCCTTAGATAATTGCTTTTGAGCTTCGCCCCGCTCCTGTCTTTCTTCATATCCGTCCGAATAGAAATACCTGGATGAATCCGGGGTGTGGATCTCATCGATCAATCTGATTTTACCTTCGCGATCTTTTCCAAATTCGTACTTGGTATCCACCAATATTAATCCCCGCTCCGCTGCTAATTCAGTCCCTTTCTTAAATAATTTGCGGGTGTAATCTTCTAATAATTCATACTCCTCGGCACCTACCAAGCCTCTTGAAACAATATCAGTTGCCGAAATATCTTCGTCATGATCTCCCTTTGCGGCCTTAGTTGCCGGAGTGATGATGGGTTCCGGGAAGGGGTCGTTAATCTTTAATCCGTCCGGTAATGAAACACCACATAATTCCCGTTTGCCTGCGGCGTATTCCCTGCCGGCGTGCCCTGCCATATAGCCACGTATAACCATTTCAACCTTGAATGGGGTACATGCTATGCCGACAGCGACATTGGGATCAGGATTTGCCAATAACCAATTGGGTACAAGGTCTTCGGTCGCTGCCATCATTTTAGAAGCGATCTGATTCAGTATCTGGCCTTTATAAGGGATGCCTCTAGGCATGACAACATCAAATGCAGATAACCTGTCTGTAGCAATCATGACCATTATGTCGTTTTGCAAGGTATAGACTTCGCGTACTTTGCCCTTATATATCCCTACCTGGCCGGGGAATTGAAAATGGGTTTCCATCAAGGTATCGATCATACCTGCTTAATTCTGATGTTCGATCTTTTTATATGCGTCGATCACCTTCTTTACCAATTGATGACGAATGACATCTTTATCATCCAAATAAACAAAGGCAATTCCTTTGACATTCTTGAGGATCAGCAGCGCTTCCTTGAGTCCTGATAACACACGTCTGGGCAAGTCTATCTGTCCGGGATCGCCGGTGACTATGAATTTCGCATTTTTGCCCATACGGGTAAGGAACATCTTCATTTGTGCATGGGTGGTATTCTGTGCTTCATCCAGTATCACAAATGCATTGTCCAGCGTGCGCCCGCGCATAAATGCCATTGGCGCAATCTGTATTGTTCCGGCCTCAAGAAATTGGTCTAATTTTTCTGAAGGGATCATGTCTCTCAGCGCATCGTATAAGGGCTGCATATAAGGGTCCAATTTCTCCCTCAAATCTCCTGGCAAAAACCCTAAATTCTCACCAGCCTCTACAGCAGGTCTGGTAAGGATAATGCGCTTTACTTCCTTATTCTTAAGTGCGCGGACAGCCAGTGCCACTCCGGTATAGGTCTTTCCGGTTCCAGCCGGGCCTATGGCAAAAACCATATCATTCCTGTCGATAGCATCAACCAGTTTACGTTGATTAACCGTCAAGGCTTTGATATATCGACCATTAACTCCGTGTACCAACACATCACCACTGGATTCCGAGGATGCATAATCCTCCTTTCCATTACTGTTCAATATGCGTTCAATGCTATTTTCATTGATCGAATTGTATTTGGCAAAATGATCACTGAGCATTTGGAATCGCTTCTCAAACTTTTCCAGCTGATCATCATCGCCAAAAACCTTTATTTTACTTCCCCTGGCTACAATCTTTAATTTGGGGAAGTGTTTTTTGATCAAATCAAAATATTCGTTGTTCTGTCCAAAAAACTCTCTTGGACTAATATCGGTGAGTTCTAGCTTAAGCTCGTTCAAATAGAAAAATAGTTAAAAGTGAGGTCTGAAATAATCCTGTTTTCCTTCGCCTAATTTTGCGTAATTTTGTTCACAAATCTAACTAAAAAATTGGTTCGAGGCCTTAAAACTCTTATCGATGCTGCATGGCAATCATCACCTTAACTACAGATTTTGGGCATAAAGACCACTTCGTAGGCGCCATAAAAGGGACTATTTATCGGGAGCTTCCTGAAGCCACAATAGTAGATATTTCCCATGGCATCAGGCCATTCAATATCCCGGAATGCGCCTATATTCTTAAAAATTCATACAAGGCTTTTCCAGAGGGTACCATTCATATTGTGGGAGTAGACTCAGAGCCAACTCCCGAAAATCGGCATGTTGCCATCCTTGTAGATGGGCATTATTTTATTAGTGCCAATAATGGTGTAGTCAGTTTGATCGTTTCTGAAATCAAGCCGGATAAGGTAGTTGAGATCAATATCCCGAATCCGGTACACGGGTCTTTCCCAGTCCTTGATGTCTTTGTACAGGTTGCCTGTCACCTGGCCCGTGGTGGTTCTTTGGATGTAATTGGCAAGCCCGCAACAGATCTGAGAGAGTTGGTGGAATTTAAGCCCCGGATTCTTAATGATGGCAAAACAATCGTAGGAAGTGTGATCTATATCGATAATTTTGGTAACGTGATCACTAATATTGAAAAGCATTTGTTCGAGGCTTATCGCAATGGCAGAAATTTTGAACTAAGCGCTCGAAATAAGATATTAACAGAAATCTACCACACCTATAGCGATATCATCAATTTTAAACTCGATAAAAATCAACGCAAAGGTCCAGGCGATCTTTTGGCTCTTTTTAATAGTGCCGGGTTTATTGAACTGGCTATTTATAAGAGTGACTCACAGACAGTGGGTTCTGCCGCGACGCTCTTAGGCCTGGAATATCGGGATACCATAACCATAAATTTTAGCTGATAACCAAAACTCATGCTGGTAATATTCAAACATGAAATCAGACACTTTTTTGCCCACCTAACCGGCTATCTAATTATTGGCTTGTTCCTGTTAATAAGTGGATTATTCCTCTGGGTTTTAAAGGGACCATATAATATTTTGGATAACGGTTTCGCTGATCTTAGTGGGTTTTATATGTTGGCACCTCTTGTCTTTCTATTTCTGATCCCGGCGATAACTATGCGGAGTTTTGCTGAAGAGAAACGTACCGGAACCTTTGAGTTGATCATGATCAAACCTATATCCTCCTGGCACGTAGTGATTGGGAAATTCCTCGGTTGTGCGTGCCTGCTGTTGCTTGCCCTGCTTCCAACCCTCAGTTATATCTGGACCCTTGAATCACTTGTAGTGGATAAAAATTCCCTGGATATCGGGGTGCTGCTAAGTTCTTATTTTGGATTATTCCTCGTAGGACTGGCGTATATCACCATAGGTCTATTTCTTTCAGCAGTTTCTCAAAACCAGGTTATTGCCTTCCTGATAACCTTGATATGTTGTTGGCTTGTCTATACAGGTTTAGATGGTGTTGCCTCTCTCTTCAGCGGTAATGCGTACTCATTGATCAGCTCTCTTGGCATGAGGTCCCATCTTGAAACAATGGCTTTAGGTGTCATTAGTCTGGGTGATATTCTCTATTTCGCGAGCCTTATTGGCTTGTTCTTATACCTGACAACTTTTTTTATAAAAACACACAGGCCTTGAAGATTAGATCTATCATACTGCGCTTAATTCTGGGGCTGCTACTTATTATCGTTCTAAATGGACTTTCTGGCTTAGTCAATCCAAGGCTGGACCTCACCAGTGATGGCCGCTATACCTTATCTGAGACTACGTCTTCCCTGGCCGAACAGATTGATTCTCCTTTGATCATAGATGTCTTATTAGATGGAGAATTACCTCCGGAATTTGCCCGTTTGAGTATAGAAGTTTCCCAATTTTTACAACAGTTGCGTACAAAAAATTCCCTGATCAAGATGAATTTTGTTTCGCCTTTGGAAGATGCTGAAAACCGCCCGGCCCTTATAGCTGAGCTGCAATCCCGCGGTCTGACCCCTGCAAATGTATCTGTAGAGGAAGATGGAAAAACAACCCAGGAGCTTGTATTTCCATGGGCCATGGCTAATTACAAGAATCAAACTGTACGGATTCCACTCCTGATCAATAAATTAGGATCAACGACTGAAGATAGGATCAACGCCTCGGTACAGGAATTAGAATACGCCTTTGCTGATGCACTGACCAAACTTACTATAGAAGAAAAGAAGCGAATTGCCATCATCAAAGGAAATGGTCAGCTCGACGATATCTACATGGCGGACTTACTGGGAACATTGCGCAGTTATTACAATTTGGGAGTTGTTACGCTCGACTCAGTGGCGACAAATGCTCAAGGGACATTGGCAAGTTTGAATAATTTTGATATGGCCATCCTGGCAAAACCAAGCATTGCTTTTACGGAAGAAGAAAAATATGTGCTGGACCAATTCATTGTCCAGGGCGGTAGGTCTTTGTGGTTAGTCGATGGGGCTAAAATAGAATTAGACAGCCTGCTAAATGAGACAGGAAGTGCAATTGCCTTAAATAATGATCTGAATATCAATGACTTATTATTCAAGTATGGCGTCAGACTCAATCCAACCCTGGTCAATGATATGTATTGCACACAGATCGTACTGGCCTCAGGTGAAGGTTCCGGATCTCAGTACAATCCCCTACCCTGGGTATATCATCCTATGGTTTTCCCCGGGAATGATCATCCCGTTACAGAAAATATTGAAGCCCTGCGATTCCTATTCAGTAGCAGTTTGGACACGGTAGAAAGTCCTTTGCGTAAAACCGTTTTGCTCAGAAGTTCCGCACTTTCTAAATCCGAGGCTGTGCCAAAACTAATAAGCCTTGAGCTTCTTAATACACCCCCGGATCCGGCCAATTATTCTGGAGGAGGTCTACCCCTTGCAATACTTTTGGAAGGCCCCGTACAATCTGCCTTTACAAACAGAGTTGCCCCTGTAAAGATCAATGACGCTAAAGAGACCGGGCCGGAGAATGCGATTTTGGTTGTAGCAGATGGTGACGTAATTAAAAATCAATTGAATGAGGGCAGGCCGTTGGAATTGGGATATGATAAATGGACCAATAACTTTTACGGCAATAAGACCTTCTTATTAAATGCGATCAATTATATGTTAGATGAAGGCGGATTGGTTGCGCTACGGAGTAGAGCCGTAAATATTCCAACCCTTGATCTTCAAAAAGTTTCCGATACGCGATCGAGCTGGCAATTGATCAACATAGGCCTGCCCTTATTGATATTGTTGGCTTTTGGCCTCACTAATAAGTGGTGGCGAAAACGTATTTATGGACAATAAGTGTTAATAAGTTTGTTTTAAGGAGAAGTACATTTAAAATATATTTGCTTGTTCGGCATTTTCAGGGCATTTAAAGGAAATGAATACCTTTGGTGACTTACTAAAAAGACACAGGTGAAATTTATTGTATCAAGTACCTATTTACTAAAGAAATTACAAGTCCTGGGCGGCGTGATTAACGCGAGTAATACACTCCCTATTCTGGATAACTTTCTTTTCGAACTGGATAAAAATAATCTTCAGGTATCAGCTTCTGATCTGGAGACAACCATGAGCACAAAATTAAATGTGGATTCTGAGGATAGTGGCACTATTGCCGTCCCTGCTAAATTGCTGCTTGAGACTTTAAAAACATTTCCCGAGCAACCGCTGACTTTTCTGGTGGCGGACAACAATACTGTGGAGATCAGTTCTAACCACGGTAAATATGCTTTGGCATACGCCGATGGTGCAGAATTTCCCAAAGCCGTTGAGCTTTCAGAACCAAGTGCCACAACCTTGCAAGGAGATATTCTCGCAACGGCAATTTCGAAAACAATTTTTGCTGCAGGAAATGACGATCTGCGACCTGTAATGAGTGGGGTGTTTTTTCAATTCTCACCTGAGAATTTAACTTTTGTTGCTACCGATGCCCATAAATTGGTTAAATACCAACGCACAGACGTAACGGCCTCACAAGTAGCTGAATTTATAATGCCAAAGAAACCATTAAACTTATTAAAAGGGATTCTTCTTGGTAGTGAAGAAGATGTATTAGTCGAGTATAACGATAGCAATGCTAAATTCAGTTTTGACGAAACTGTATTAATTTGCCGGCTCATTGATGGAAAATATCCCAATTACGAGGCCGTCATCCCTAAGGAAAATCCAAATCAGCTATCTATTTCCAGAGATCAATTTCTAAGTTCTGTAAAACGGGTTTCCATATTTTCTAATAAAACTACGCATCAGATACGCTTGCGCATTGCTGGGGCTGAGCTGAATATTTCGGCGGAAGACATTGATTATAGTAATAAGGCAGAAGAACGCCTTACCTGTTCTTACCAGGGTGATGACATGCAGATAGGTTTCAATTCCCGCTTCCTTGTAGAAATGCTTAACAGTCTGCAATCCGGCGATATTTCACTTGAAATGAGCATGCCTAACCGGGCCGGGATCCTTACCCCCATGGACGGATTAGATGAAGGGGAACAGATAACCATGCTGGTCATGCCAGTCATGCTAAACACATAGGAATCAATATGTAAATAAAAATCCAACCAAAATGGTTGGATTTCTTTTTCTAGATAAAGGGTATTGTAAGAAAGTAACTTGGCGATTCCCCGTTACTGGCCCGTACAGCATTCACAATGGGCAATACAAATCCCAGAATTGCCGCACCGATCAATGTCAAGATCCCTAGTCCGAGCAAAAGAATTGCCGGAATAGAAAGAATAATATATAAGATCAGGCTAAGCTGAAGATTTACAGCATTTCTGCCGTGTTCATCCATATCTTTAACCGAATTCTTGGTTGATAACCAAATGATCAGAGGGATGATCAATCCACCAAAACCAATAAAATAAGACGATAATTGCGTTAAATGCATCGCCGTCAATAATTGACGATCTTTGCGCATTGTTGTTGTTTGACTGATGACTTCCATTTTGACAATTTTTAGGGTTAGCGTTACTAATATGTAGCAAAAAAATAAGTTTTGTTACAGCATTCACTTCCCACCAATAATGTCTTTCGTATTAGGCCTTCTTCTTAAGTTTACGCAGCTTCTCCCTATTCCTCGCAAGCTTTGTTTTTAATTTTGCGATCTTAGAATTCATCTTTTCCACATCCAATTCAGAAATCTTCTTTAGCGAACGGTTTCTATTCAATTTATCCTCAAGCTTTTGGAGCTTCTGGTCGTCTCTGGCAATAGATTGTTCTTGATTACGAATAGCCTCCCGGAGTTTTTTCTTTTCATCTTTCTTCTTTTCGCTGGCCTGCTGCTTTTTCTCAGATTTATGTGCCTTGCGTTCCGACTTCTCAATTTTTTTCTTCACTTCTTTTGCCTCCTTTTCTATCGAAAGAGGTTCTGTCGCTGGCAGGGATTCCTGTGCAAAGGAAAAAGCAGTTCCAAAAACGACCATCCCAAGTGTGAGCAATAGAAATAATCTTTTCATATGTATTAATAGTTAGTTACAGTAAGATAGCAAAATGTTATCAAGGTCAATATGAATAATCAATAGACAAGAAGGGGGGATTTCCTTATTTTTGCCAAAATTGGCCCAATGGTTTCAAATGATACAATTATCGCACTGTCCACCCCACCGGGAATAGGTGCCATCGCCGTAATTCGAATATCGGGTAGCGAAGCCATTAGCATAACAGAAGGAATATTTCAACCCATACATAAAAAGAAGCTTGCTGATCAACATAGTCATACGATCCATTTAGGCTATATACTTGATCAACAGCGCATTGTGGACAAAGTATTGCTGTCTTTGTTTAAAGGCCCTAATTCCTATACAGGGGAAGATGTGATTGAGATATCCTGTCACGGCTCGCGTTATATACAGCAAGAGATCCTTGCCTTATTCATACGTAGCGGCTGCCGATTGGCCCAGGCTGGAGAATTCACATTACGCGCCTTTCTCAATGGAAAAATGGATTTGAGTCAGGCAGAAGCCGTTGCTGATCTGATATCTTCTGAAAATGAAGCTTCCCATACCCTGGCCATGCAACAAATGCGCGGTGGAATTAGCAATGAGATCAAGAAGTTAAGAGCTGAATTGACAGATTTCGCATCTTTGATTGAATTGGAATTAGATTTCTCCGGGGAAGATGTGGATTTTGCAGATACAGGGCGATTAAAAGCATTAGTCCTGAAAATCAAAAACTTACTCAAAAACCTGGTTGATTCCTTTGCGCTCGGTAATGCGGTAAAACATGGAATCCCTGTCGCTATAATCGGGGAACCCAATGTTGGGAAATCTACCTTGCTCAACGCCCTGCTCAATGAAGAACGGGCCATTGTATCAGACATTCCCGGAACTACCAGAGATGCCATAGAAGATGAAATAAGTATTAAAGGCGTAGGCTTCCGTTTTATTGATACAGCAGGGATAAGGGAAACCCAGGATCATGTTGAAGGGATAGGCATAAAAAAGACATTTGAAAAAGTAGAGAAAGCAGATTTAGTTTTGTATTTATCTGAATATCAAAATGATATTGATTCTTCATTAAATGAGCATAAACGGCTTTCAAATAATTATCCAGGTAAAAAGATCATCCATGTCCTAACCAAATTTGATCTGGCAGGATCGACAACTAATAGCCTGCCCCCTAAAGAAAATAGCATTCGCATATCGGCTAAAACGGCCGATGGCATTCGGGAATTGAAGGAAATGCTCTATACTCTGGTCATAGAAGGTGAACTGGGAGCAGATCGCACCTTACTAACCAATTCCAGACATTACGAAGCGCTGCAACATGCACTCACATCCATAAACGCAGTAGAAACAGGAGTATCTGAAGAAATATCAGGAGATCTTTTAGCCGTAGATATCAGACAGGCACTTTATCATATGGGTGAGATCACAGGAGAGATCACTACGGATGACTTATTGGGTAATATCTTTGCAAATTTCTGCATCGGGAAATAAGAATATTGATCAGTTCAGTCTGCTTTTATTCCAAATTTTGAACACTTTTTAAAATCTTCCCCTAGCATTAAAAATTGCATTATTAATTACTTATCTTGCGCAACAATTAACCATTGTAGTAACTATTAAAACATTGCCAAAATTTCAGAGAAATTTTTTAACCTAGACTAGGAATCAAAACACTAGCAATTGCTGTTATGCCTGGATTTAACATCAGGTATTCCAGTTTACCCCCTAATTAATGTTTATTGATTAGATCGATAATCACATATCGGTCTGGCGTAAATTCTTTCTAAACTCAGTCTGTTTTAGAGGTTTAGGTCGTAGTTTGCACACCTTACAAACGATTTATTAACCCTTAATCTAGAAAGTTTAAGGAATAGAGTCGTTGCAATTAATTTGGCTAATTGGTACTGATGTGATAGCAACCCTGTCAAAAACAGTTAGGTGCCTAAGCCATAACCGAATTCTGAAATGCAGAGTTAACCGCTGTATTTCAACCAAAGTAACCAAAGATAGATTAAATGAATTCTAAAAATAGGTTCATATTCACCCATTTACTGGCGTTTGAGTACTTTCTATTAACACTAGTATTATTCCTCTATTCCTATTTTTTTATCCTGGAGTTTTCATTAAAAGATCCCGAATCACTTAAGAATGTATTATGGCTATGGATCATTTACTATGTAAGTTGGCTATTTATTGTTATGCAAGTCCGGGACAACCAATTTTATTTTAATCCGGATTACGGTTTCTTACGCAGCCTGCTTGTTTCAATGTTCTTTTTTATTGGGGTTGTAACTGTATTGATGACCGGTTTCCAGCTCACATATTTTGCACCTTTGACATATATCCTGCCAATCGTAATATTTTCTTATTTGAATTTAATAAGTCGTAAGTACTTATTGAAGTTTCTCAAGAAAAGGGGATCCCATTTATTTTCCAACACCCTTCTTATCAGTTCCGGACATAAATCAGATAAGCTGCCTGAATTTGAGAAGGCAATGAATCAATATGGTTACAATCTTGTTGGTTACCTGGAAGACAATATCAATCCCATGGAGAATGTTTTAAACCTGAAGATCTTCGGAAAGATCATTGATCTTCCTAAAGTATTAACTACCTACACGATCGACGAAGTTTTTATCGATATGTCCCATTTGGAAGAAGAAAAGATCAAATCTGCCATCAGTATAGCTGACAGTTACGGCGTGAGGGTAAAATTAATCCCGGATAACCCTTTATTGTTCTCAAGAAATTATAAAGCGGACACCATTGGTGATCTTGCCATATTTAGGTTGCGGCAATCCCCCCTGGATAATTTTAATAAAACGATCATAAAGCGAATGTTCGATTTTTGTTTCGCACTCATAGCTTTGATCTTGCTAACTCCGATATACCTTATCATCAGTCTATTGATAAAGCTGGATTCTAAAGGGCCTGTTTTCTATTCTCCTTACAGAAAAGGCGAAGGAGGCAAGACTTTCAAGTGTTATAAGTTCAGAACAATGCACGTTTGTGATAACCCAGTGAACGGAACCAAGTCCACTATAGTAAACGATCCCCGGATCACAAACATCGGGAAATTTTTAAGGAAGGCCGACCTTGATGAAATACCACAATTTTTGAATGTTCTAAAAGGTGAGATGAGTGTGATCGGTCCCAGACCCCATAGAATAAATTTACAGAACGATTTTAGAAAAAGTGTAAATAACTATATGGTGCGCAGTTATGTGAAGCCTGGCATCACGGGTTGGGCACAGGTTAATGGATGGAGAGGCCCTACTGTGACAGAGGAACAGAAGAAGGAACGTGTTAATCACGATTTATGGTACATTGAAAATTGGAGCTTTTGGCTTGATTTAAAG
Source organism: Flavobacteriaceae bacterium (assembly GCA_029861705.1). Classification (GTDB taxonomy): domain Bacteria; phylum Bacteroidota; class Bacteroidia; order Flavobacteriales; family Flavobacteriaceae; genus HDS-28. Next base: position 9,183 of record JAOTYW010000015.1, on the reverse strand, counting down.
ATCATATTTCTGACCATTTTTGGAAGACATCACAATAAAGCTTTTTAAGTACAACATTATTTCTCCAAGTGAGAAAATGAATCTAAAGAATAAAACAATAAGTAAATGAAAAACGTTTTAAGAATTCAATCTTATATTGAAAGGACGGCCAAATCTTGGAAACAAAAAAAACTTCCTTCACTTAGTTGGAGTAAGCTGTGTTTACTTTTCCTGGCTGTTTTGATGTCTTCTTGTTACTCGTCCAGTGATCTTGACTATTTACAAAGTGAGCAGTATAGATACACTACGCCAGTAAGAACGACTGAATACATAGTACAACCGAATGATGTTTTAGATATTAAAGTACAAAGCATGGATCCCGAACAGGTGGCCTTTTTTAATCTGGACAATATTGATAACAGGCGCCAAAATGCGAATCCTGCCAGTATGTATCTAACCGGATACTCCATAAATAAAGAAGGAAAAATAAGGATGGCCATGGTAGGCGATATTAAAGTAGGGGGTCTGACGGTTGAAGAAATCCGTGGTGTTATTCAGGATGAAATTGACCAGTTGCTGTTAAATGCCACTGTTTCTGTTAAGCTAACGAGCTTTAAAGTCTCTGTATTGGGTGATGTTCAGAATCCCGGAACCTACTATGTGTATAACACACAATCTACCATATTTGAAGCCCTCAGTAAGGCAGGGGACCTGAATATTTCTGCCAAGAGAAGAAATGTGAAATTGATACGCCAGGAAGGTGATAAGAATACTGTTGTAAATATGGATCTTACTGACCCTTCGATTATTCGTTCCCCTTATTATTTAATGCATCCGAATGATGTGATCTATGTAGAAACATCTAAACAGAATATTGTTCGGAACAATTTAAGTTTGTTCTCAATTCTACTGTCTGCCGTTGCTACTAGCCTTTTGGTGTTCGATGTTGTCAGCAATAATTAATAGGCAAGAAACATTTATGATTATAAAATGATACGAGTTACAAATACCATCTCATTTTACAGAATTTGGTGTAGAATACCTACTTTGTAATGGTGTCTTAATTGATTTCAGGCACTTTCAACAGATGCTTGTCAGAGGATATATAGTTAATACAACCCTTGAGTAACCGAAGAAATGAAAGCAAATAAGGATTTAGGAATCAGCGAACAACAAGAAGTCAATCTAAAATCATTCCTGCGCAAAGTATATCAGAACAAAAAATTGTATTTCCTGAGCGTTGGGTCTGCTTTGACCATTGCCTTCATATATTTTGCCTTTGCCACGGCAAAATATGAAGTTTCAACTTCTATCCTAATTGATCCTTCAGGGAGCAATAGAGTGTTAAGTGAAAGTGAGTCTGTTGACGGCGGTGTTGGCTTGATAGAAGTTGAAAAAAACCTTTTTAACGAAATAGGCATCATTAAATCCTTCAGTTTAATAAGCCAAACTGTCCAAAAATATGGACTTGATATTAACTACTATGCCGGAGAATGGCCTTCTAAAAAGGAGTACTTTGAATATTTCCCTTTTGAGGTTACACTGGATAGAAGTCATGCCCAACTATATGGTTTTCCCTTTGAAATAAAGATACTTTCCAATTTTAAATATCTGCTGACACTCGAAGCAGACAATTTTTATGTGTCTAATCCTGTTAATGGATCGCTACATGAAGTAAATCGGGATATTGAATTTACGAAGGAATACAGCTTTGGGTCAGTTGTTAAACATGAATATTTTTCTTTTACCATAGATAAACCTGACAATACCATATTTGGGGATGATTTTGAAGGTGAGGATCTGAGTTTTGTCATTCAGCCTTCTGCAGATGTGACAAACGGAATAATAAATGATCTTGAGGTAGACAATATTGATATCCAAGCCAGTATCTTCAGGATTGTTTCTACCGGTCCGGTCGTAGACAAGGAAATAGCTTTTCTTAAAGGACTTACCGATACTTACGTGGCAAACAAGCTCAGTTATAGAAATGAGATAGCCTCAACCAAAGAAGCATTCATACGTGAGCAGCTTGCAGTCATTTCTGATTCATTAGTAAAGTCTGAGGTAACCCTGGAATTATTCAAAAAGGATAGCAAAGCTGTTGATCTTAGTGCTACTGCATCAAATGCCCTTAATCGAACACAGAGGCTGCAAACGAGCAGGTCAAAGATTCAACTTGATATTAAGTATTACAATTCGATGATAGAATTGATCGAGAACAACCGACACAGAGATGATTTTATCCTATCAACATCAACAGGTATAACCGATCCCCAGATCAATCAAAATATCCTGAAACTTCAGGATTTGTATGCAGAGCGCTCCCGAAAGAAATTTTTTGTTACTAGCAACAATGAAGAAATGAATCTGCTGAACGAACAGATCAGACGTGCAACAGATCTGCTCTTGGGCAATTTGAATAACGCCGTTCAGAATTCCAATATGCTTCTTGGGGGTGTCCAATCCCAGCTGGCAAACTATGACGGGGTCATTGATGCCCTTCCTACCAGTGAGAAACAGCTGCTGGCAATGCAACGACAAGCTACACTTTATGAGAATCTGTTTAACTACTTAAGTCAGGAATTGGCAAAAACAGGGATTGCAAAGTCTGAGAATACTTCTGATATCCAGATTCTCGATCAGGCCAGAATGGTTGGCAACTCGCCTATTTCTCCTAAAAAAGAGCTTTTGACCGTACTTGCCTTAATGCTTGGGGCATTGGTACCTACAGTTTGGCTCGTTTTGTTTTCTCCTAATGACGTCATTGAAAATGAAATACAAATAACATCAAATACAGAAATGCCATTAGTAGCAAGCATCATATATCATGATCCTGAATCAACAGGTAAAGATTCTGAATCCTCCCTCTGGCGGGTTAAAGAATCATTCAGAGATCTGAGTGCGAAACTAAGATTCTTTAGCTCCAAGAAAAATTGCGTGATCGCACTCACTTCAATTATGCCGGAAGAAGGCAAAACCTATTGTACAATTAATCTGGGTATCACACTTGCAGAAACGGGTAAAAAAACGCTAATTATTGATACAGATCTGCGAAAGCCTAGTATTGTGAAGGGTATTAATGCTATTGTAGAAGGAAAAGGGCTGTCTAATTATTTACAGGGGGATATAAAAAAGTATGAAGAAATCATTTATCAACATGAGAAATTGGTTAATTTGAATTTCATACCTACGGCCGTAGCAGAGGGGAATGTTCATCAATTGCTTTCTGATCCAAAAATGAAATCTTTAGTAAAGGACCTGAAAGATAAATATGACTATATCTTATTGGATACGCCCGCTGTAGGCCTTGTCTCCGACTTCCTCCTATTTTGGGATCTAATTGATATTAATCTGTATGTTGTTAGAAGACAGGTCGCCAAAATAGGTTTCCTGAAAGATCTGGAAAACCTAAATCTCAAGGGTAAAAAGAAAAAGAGTTGTATTATTTACAATGATGCTTTGAAACGGGACAATAAGTATGGCTATGGCTCAAAATATGGCGAATCTAAGGAAATACAGTTAATCAATGATTCATTATCCGTTTAGCTCTTAATTAATTAATTTCATGTCCCATTTTAGTAGCCGCATTGAATGGTTCTGGTTAGCAATTGATCTCCAAAAAACATGATTGATTACCGGCAGCATTTTAGATGGTCTCAAGTAGACATAGGACACTTTTATGTGTACTTCCTGCTAGCTCTGGTCATTGCTGGATATTTAGTATATAACAGTAAATCACGGTACAAGTTCGAATTGTTTTTCATTTCGTTCTACTTGCTTACTGGTAACATAAATATGTTATTGACCATAAAGATTCCCGGATTCAGCCTTTTTGAAATTCAACCTTTACGATTCATTTTTCTAATGTTATGTTTTTTAATTGTTAGAAAAATTATGTTTTCTAAAGAACGGTTGAATCTGACATTCGACAAGAAGGTGCCCTGGTTCCTGGTGGCTCTTATTTCCTACATAGCTTTAATAATAATTTCGGTTCTCTTTCATAGTTCGGAAATGAAAATTGGAGATGTATTGATAACAATATATGACGCCCTGGTATTTTTGGTCCTTATAATTGGGTTAAGTCTTATGCGAGATAAACCTTCATACGATATCATAGGAAAATCAGTCATCCTTGGTGCTGTAGCTTCAGCCATTGTAAGTCTTTTACAGTTATTTATTGATCCGTATTTTCTTAGAATAGGAGACGATAGATTGGCATTCGGCGAATTCTTGAGGTCAAATGGAATTTTTAAATCGGAGTATTATCATTCATATTTTTTAATAATTGCGATTGCCTGGGTCCTAATTAAATTCAAAAATAGTTGGTTAAAATTTTTCCTGCTTAGTCTCTTTATTCTTGGTATCCTCTCAACATTTCATAGAATGAGCTGGGTAATACTAGGCATGACCCTACTAATACACTTTGTATTTATCAAAAAGGTGGCTTTTGACAAATTAATAGCTTCTGCATTGGTCTGCGTTACCATTGCTCTGTCTTTTTATATAATTTACTTCGACGACTTCAAGAATAGTGCTTTAGTGAAGGAGCGGCTAAGTAATACGATTGAAGGTCGAAAGGGCTACTATGCTATGGTTCTGGAGAATATTGACCAAGAACCCTTGTTTGGTTTTGGGGATTATAATAATGATGTTTATTATAGAACTATGCTACAAATAACTCATGACAGGGACAGAGCCACTGCCTTAACAGGAGGTATCCACAATGGGTATTTGGCAGCCATGTTCTTATACGGTATACCCGCCTTTGTATGCTTTGTGTTATTTGTTTTACAATCGGTATTTTATTATGCAAGATCTTTTAAGGACAATCTATTTTTCGTAATTCCCTTTTTTCTCAGTATAATTTATTTGATGGGTAACCTGACCAATTCCTTTTTATTTCTCACCTATCTGTCGGTTCTCTTTGCAATACATATTGGCATCGGAATGGGAATCAAAAAGATCAAAGAAGATTTAGTTCCTTAATCCAAAATCTATTTAGATGATTTCATTCTTATGCTAAATCGCCGATATATGAAGGTGATAGAAATTAAGTAAAAAGCATTATTGTAAATATTCCTCTTTAAAAGACTTCAATGCCAAAAAACTCCATGAAAAAAATTTTTGCCATGTATGGTGCAAGTGTTCTTGCTATTGCGTTGGGGTTTTTAGTCAGTGTATTTAATTCAAGAATTTTAGGACCCGAGAAATTTGGAGATTTTAAGTTTATTCAAACGGTGGGCATATTTATTGCCAGCTTGGTATCGGTTGGCTTTTTTATTTCTTTGACCCGCTTACTAGCCATTAATAATGAAAAAATCAAGGAGCAAAAAATTATAGGCCTTTTTGTTATAATTTTTGGTATTGTTTCAGTGATAGGGATGATTCTCATGTTTTGTTTTGCATACATAGAACCCTATTTTTTTAAACATGGAATAGATTCAAAATTTAAAATCTTCTTTTTCATCGTTCCTGTAATTATCGGATTGGCGGCACTTAAAGAGGTTTTAAAAGGCATGCATAGAATATATGCCCTTGCATTTTTAGGTTTTATGCCAGCGTTGGTCTATCTGATCATAATTTACCCTTTAAGTAAACTTATTACCATTGAAATTGATCAGGTCTTGATGGCCTCTTATGGAGTTGGCCTAATAATAGTGGCCTACCATTTAATAAAATTGAAACCTGGCTTTGGCATAAAGAAATTTTTATTCAAACGCCTGCTCGCAGAAAATAGGCAAAATGGACGACCAATTTATTTTGGTAGTTTGGCCGGCGTAGCTACGCAGCATATTGCTGCCTTTAGCATCTCTTATTTCATGGACAATACGCAAGTCGGTTATTTTATGCTGGCGTTAACCATTTGTAGTCCGTTACTTGTAATTCCTTCGGTAATGGGAACAATTTTTTTTAAAGAATTCACCACCATTCAAAACATTCCTAAGAAAGTCTTTTCTTTTAGTGTGGTAAGTACTCTGGCCGCTTTGGTTATATTTTATTCCTTTATAGAAAAGATCATAATTACGTTCTATACTGAGGATTATCTAGTAGTTGCGGATATATCAAAATATCTAATAATTGCATTCATTTTTCATGGTTTAGGCGACTTGATCAATCGTTTTCTCGGAGCAAAAGGTAAAGGTAAACTCTTGCGAAATGCAGCATACCTGGTCGGAATCATTAATGTTTTGGGATATACGGTTTTGGTTAAGCTATTCGACTTGAATGGAGCCATTATTACTAAGGTATTAGCTAGTGGTGGGTATATGATTGTCATGTGTGTCTATTACTTTAATTTTATTAAAAAGAATAAGATTAGAGAGGTATAAATACCATATACGAAATCATGAGAATATTAAGGGTTCAGGAGGGATACAAAAGAGAATAATTGAATACTTATCCTAAGAATGGTATATGCAGAAGATAAACGTCAAATGGCCGCACAATTATATCTACAGCAATTGCAATTTTACATCAGAAAATGCGGTAGTATTGTACTGGATCAGAGATAAAAGATTAGTAAAATGTTAATACTGAAGTACCTTATGAGTTTTCTTATTTCAAACTTAATAGCCAACCAAAAATATGTGTGGAATATGTGGTAAGATTCATTTCGATATAGAAAAGCCCGTTCTTCAAGGCGATATTCATGAAATGACAGAGCTGATTATCCATAGAGGACCTGATGATAGTGGTTATTATGTCAAGGAAAATGTAGGTTTAGGATTTCGCAGGTTAAGCATTATAGATCTCGATACCGGTCATCAACCCTTATCCAATGAAGATAGGACAGTATGGATCGTCTTTAATGGTGAAATCTATAACCACCTAGAATTACGTCACCAATTAATTGCAAAAGGGCATCAGTTCAAAACAAAAACCGATACTGAGACCATTGTGCATCTTTTTGAAGAGTATGGAAGCAAATGTGTGAATTTTCTTCGAGGTATGTTTGCCTTCGCAATTTGGGACGAGAAGAACAAGAAACTATTTTGCGCAAGGGATCGATTCGGCATTAAGCCTTTTTTCTATTTCATTGATAATGACAGGTTTGTCTTTGGTTCTGAAATAAAGTGTATTTTGAGTCAGGTAAATTCGTCTTCCGCTCTTTCACTTCCAATGCTCGATCAGTATCTGACTTTTGGATACTCCTCTGAAGACCGTACTATTTATCAGGATATTAGAAAATTAAACCCTGCCCATACCATTGAAATTGAACACAGGGGCAAAATCAAACTCACCAGATATTGGGATATTGATTACCAACCCGATTACAGCAAAACCGAAGAAGAATGGTGCAAGTTGATAAACGACAAACTTTCAGAAACTGTCAAGGCGCATTTGATGAGCGATGTTCCATTAGGTGCTTTTCTGAGTGGAGGTATCGACTCTAGTGCTGTGGTGGCTTTAATGTCAAAAAATAAGACAAGCCCGGTCAAAACCTTCTCAATTGGATTCAAAGAAGCAGAGTTTAATGAACTAAAATACGCTAGAGAACTTTCAGATAAATATCAGACAGAACATCACGAGCAGATAGTAGAACCGGAATCCGTCAGTTTGTTGCCTCAATTGGTCGATGCCTATGATGAACCCTTTGCAGACTCTTCAGCTATTCCAACTTATTTTGTTTCCAAATTTGCCAGGGAATTCGTAACCGTAGTACTCTCTGGCGATGGTGGAGACGAGTTGTTTGCAGGATACAACAAATACCAACGTATGAATAACATGCGTAAATTCAACGTCTTACCCAATTCTGTAAGTAAGTATTTTTGGGGTGGTCTCCACAAAATGATACCTAACAGTGTCAAAGGAAAAGGAGCAACCTATTACCTTGCCAAGCCTAAAGATAGTTTTCCTGCCTTTCTATCAATTTGGCAACAAGCCGAGCGTAAAAAACTTTTCAGGGAGGAACTCTGGGAAAAAATTCAAAGATCCCCTGCAGAATCACAAAGAATTGAATTTTTTACAAATTCCAATTCATCTGACTTTTTATTCAATATGCAAAAAATGGATATGAAAAGTTATATGGTCGATGATATTCTTACCAAAGTTGACAGGGCTAGTATGCAAAATTCCCTTGAGGTCAGAGTACCTTTATTGGATCATGAATTTGCCGAACTGACTGCTACAATCCCCTCTGAATTAAAATTGAAGGGAAACAGTAAGAAATACATTTTTAAAAAAGCAATGAAGGATCATTTGCCAGAGTCTATAATCTCGCATAAAAAACAAGGTTTCAGCGTGCCGCTGAAATCGTGGTTTAAAGATGACCTGAAAGATTATGTCAACGATCGCTTAATAAGTACAAATGGTCCTTTGTACGATTATTTAGAACCTGCTTATGTGCGTAAAGTAGTCAATGAGCATCATAGTGGAATGCGAGATTTCAATAATAAAATATGGTCTTTATTATTTTTAGATCTATGGCTGAACTCAAGGAAGTAGTAAAAAAAATTTGAACCTGAACAATTATCTAATACACAGTCTATAAAAAATAAGGCGTAAAATGGACGTTCACTATTTTTATATTTATAGTAACTGCGATTATTCGACAAAAAGTGCCGCTGCAACTCGAATGATGTATTATGCAAAAGCATTGGCCGATGAAGAAAATAACGTGTATTTGGTTAGTTGTTGCTCCAGTAAGTTGGCACAGGATAAATTTGTCGAGATTGAGCCCAATATTTTTGTTCTGGAAAAGAAAAAATTGACTCAAAATTATTTTTCAACGCTCACTTTTCTAATCGATCTAAACAATTTTTCAAAAAACAAATCTGCTAAGAACACATTTATTCTAGACCCTTATTCTCGTTTCTATATACAGTTCATAACAGTATTCTACATGATTTTTATTAAAAAAAACAAAGTCTATTATGAACTTAACGAGGTAGTGAAACATACATCATATTTTCACAATCCTATTTCATTAAAAAGGATAAAGTATTCCTTAAAAAAAATTCTTCATAGGCCAATTTTTACTATAACGGATACCTTGATGGCCTTTTATGAAGGACTCATTTGTATTTCAACCAATATTGAGGATTATGGTAAACGGTATAATAAAAACACATTGCGGATACCCATACTTACCGATCCTGATATTACTATCAAAACCTCAGGCGCAACGTATACAAAAAATAACCTTTTTAATATTGGGTTTTCCGGCTCAATAGTACCCAGCAAAGAGAACTTACTGGAATTCGC
>JAOTYW010000166.1 GCA_029861705.1 Flavobacteriaceae bacterium | reverse complement strand
GAGGCTGGCAAACAATCGGTAGCTATGCTAAATCCATTGAGCGCTGAGTTATCAGTGATGAGGCAATCATTGCTTTTCTCAGGTCTGGAAAGCATTGCGCATAATTTGAACCGACAGTTAAGTGATCTGAAATTATTTGAATTTGGAAGCATATATCGCGCTATGGGCACAGAGCGTGAAGAGGAAAAGCAATTGGCCCTATTTCTAACAGGGAATACGCATGAGGAACACTGGATTTCAGCGAATAATGCTGCTGGTTTCTTCGGGTTAAAAGCCTATGTAGATCTTGTATTGCAGCGATTGGGTATTCATGGATATACTGAAATTCCGGGAACTGAGCCTGTTTTCTCAGAACAATTAACCCGACAACTAAACGGCAAATCTTTGGTCACGCTTGGGCTGGTGCGCACAGACATCCTGTCATCATTTGAGATCAAACAAGATGTATTATTTGCAGAATTTCACTGGGATGCACTTCTGGCATGTCTTTCAGACAAAGAGGTCAAATATCAACCCATTCCTCGATACCCTTTGGTGAAGCGTGATCTGGCCTTATTGCTAAATGAGGATGTAACTTTTAATTCCATTCACCAATTGGCATTTAAAACGGAACGCACGTTTTTAAAGAAGGTATCCTTATTTGATGTCTATACAGGTAAAAAATTACCAGCAGGGAAAAAGTCCTACGCCGTGAGTTTTAGTTTACTCAATGAGAAGCAGACCTTAACGGATTCGCAGATCGATAAGGTAATGAAGAAACTCACGCAGTGCTTTGAAAGTGAATTAGGAGCTCAGTTGCGTTAATCAGAGTTTTGTCGGTAGGAAAACGGTGTCAATAACGTGCATAACCCCATTGCATTGATTGTAATCCGCTTTAAGAATACGGGCCTTATTGCCCAGGCTATCTGCCAAAACAATATCCGTACCCTCCATCGTCGCAGTGATCTCTTCACCTAAAATAGTGGTGAATGTAGTGCGTCCTTCTCCGCGACAAAGTTCCTGAAGGATCTTTGAAGCCGAGAATTCACCCGCTACAATATGATGCGACAACACTTCGGCTAACTCTTTCTTGTTTTCAGGTTTGAATAAGCGCTGAAAACCGCTCCGGGTGAGTGCTTCAAAAGCCTTATCAACAGGCGCAAACATGGTAAAGGGACCTTCATTGTCAAGAATCCAGTTTAATTCAGCAGCTTTGGCCACTTCATACAACATCTCATGATCTTCCGAACTGGCAGTCGAATGAATTAGTGAATTCTCAAAATAAATGTTTTCGTTGGGTTTGGGGGATTGCGAGTAGGTACTTGCAGTCACTATACACCACAACAGGGTCAGGGGGAGAACCTGGGTTTTCATATAGTTGTTTTGATAAAAGGCACCATTCTAAACGAATGGCGTGGTTTTGCCTCCAAAGTACAATTAATAGACATTCTTCTCACTTTTAGAACAGCAGACATATGAATATTAACAAAACATTAACAATTCGAACTGTTAGACAAAAATTGACTTATGGGTCGGGTTTGCCTATTTTTAGCTCATATCTGACGTCATGCTGATAAAGAGACTGGAACTTGAACAAAAATTGCGCACGATTAAAAATCGGGCTCACAATGCTGAGCAGCTCTTGAGCAATGTTAGGAATTGGTTGGAAGAAGATCTTCGGCTGGAGAACCGAATTGAATCGACATTGGCACAAAGTAATAATACAGATCGCAACAGTTTCGTCTTTGACCTCCTTGACAGCGACAAGATCTATCACATAGATCACATAAAAACTCTTTGTATTGCGTACCGACTCAGGTTTTTGGACAGCAACTATTTTAAGAGTGAAATTCCTGCTTCCGCCAAGCGCAAAATAAAGGAAGTGGAATTCGCACATAACACTAATTTAGAAGGGTTTAAGATCATGGCGCCTTCCAGATTGTTTAAGCTGGAAGACAAGAATGACCCTATGCTCTTTGCACCTATTGGTAATGGATATTACTACTTAATCCATAAATGGGGGCACGATCTTCACCCGCTAAGAAGATGGATGGCATGGCCATTCAAGAATATGGTGAATTTACTTTTTCTAATTCTTCTGATAAGTTTCTTTTCAACCCTTGTTGTTCCGGAGGGATTATTCTCAAGGCGTAGTTCAACAGCAGAATTTTTTATCATCTTTTTCTTTGTGTTTAAGTCGATAACTGCCGTGGTTCTTTTCTATGGAATTGCTCTTGGAAAGAACTTTAATACGGCTATCTGGAATAGCAAATACTTTAATGCGTAAATAGATTCTCCCAGGAATTGGAAGATATGTGCAATCTATCCCTAATAATTTCCCAATTAACGAAAGAGATGTTCATTTTAACGCCCTATTAACAAGGTTGGAGGTCGGCATTTGCTAGTTTTGTCGGTGAAGTGTAGTTGCCCATTCTATGATCAGAATATTACTTGCCCTAGTTATTCTATCCCTTATTGGTTGCGTTTCTGAGAAGCGCACCGACGAAAGCCGTGTTTACTTTGCCGGAGAGATCGTTAATCCAACTTCAAATACGGTTATTCTTTATAAAGGAGACAGCACAATTGATTCCGTTACCCTGGATGAACAGAATAGGTTTGTGATATCCCTGGATTCTGTTGAAGAAGGGCTGCACCATTTCTACCATCATCCGGAACTCCAATATGTTTTCCTAGAAAAAGGTGACAGTCTACAAATCAGACTGAATACCGTAGACTTTGATGAATCTCTAGTATTTAGTGGACAAGGTGAGGAAGTGAATAATTTTCTTCTCAGTGTGTTTTTGGCTAATGAACAACAGGAAGAAGTAGTGTATTCGTATTATGGCCTGGAGCCCCGTGCTTTTGGCCACAAGATTGATTCCCTGCAAGATATCAAGATCCGTTCTTTAAAAGAACTGAACAGCGAAGGTCAGCTAACAGAAGATGCCTTTGAAATTGCCAAAGCCGGAATCATGTACAGTTCTTATATCTACAAAGAAGCATATCCCTTTTACCATAAGAAGAAAAAAGGCTATAGTGATTTCCCTGAACTTCCTGAAGATTTTTACAAATACCGAGATTTCGTAGATTATAATAATCAAGAGCTAACATATCTGCGTCCGTATTACAATTTTATGAAGTACCACCTGGGTAACCTGGCCTATATGAGCTGCCAGTATGGTTGTGATCCGTCTGGGCTGGAGGAGAGCGATCAATTACACTTCAACAAACATAAACTTGCTTTGATTGATAGCCTGGTCGAGCAAAAAGACCTGCGTGATAATCTCTTCCGTAATGTCGCAGTGGATTATCTCTTAAAGCATGATTCAGAAGAATACTGCGAATCTTTTATAGAATCGTTTCACAAGCGTTCCGGAAATAATAAACACATAGCCGAGATCACCTCCTTATATGAAGGCATTCAAAATATGCGGGAAAATCACTTTTTACCGGAAGTAACTGTATACGATACTGACGGTGCGGCTCATTCTATTCGAGACGTTTCACGCAATAAACGCGTTGTATTTTATTTTTGGTCCGGCGCCGAGAAAGGGCATTTCACCAATATTTCCCGTCGCGTTGCAGAGCTTAAAGTAAAGCACCCGCAATATGCTTTTATCGGCATTAATTTACGTACCGACGAAGCGCGTTGGCAGCAAATGCTGGATACGTACCAGTTAGATAAGAGCGAGCAATTTTGGGCCAAAGATTATGAAAATGTTGCCCGAACCTTAATTGTATATGACCCTAATAAGAGTATTATTGCCAATAATGGGGTTATCGTAGATGCCTTTGCCAACGTCTACAAATCCTTTAAATAAACGCTTTTACTCAGGCATTCCCTTTTTTGTAGTCTGCAAGGAATTTTTCCAGCCCGATATCGGTTAGTGGGTGTTTTAGCAATCCTTCAATTGAAGATAGTGGCCCCGTCATTACATCAGCCCCAATACGAGCACAATCCAGGACGTGCATAGTATGGCGGATAGATGCTGCCAGGATCTCAGTTTCAAACCCGTAGTTATCATAGATCAACCTGATATCGGCAATTAAACTCAGACCATCCGAGGAAATATCATCGAGACGCCCAATAAATGGAGAGACATAATTGGCCCCCGCTTTGGCAGCCAATAGTGCCTGACCAGCAGAAAATACGAGCGTGCAATTAGTGCGTATTCCATTATCCGAGAAGTATTTCAAGGCCTTTACACCATCACGGATCATAGGAACTTTCACAACGATCTGTGGATGTAATTCAGCCAACTCCTCCCCTTCTTTGATCATCTCATTAAAGGTTGTGGCGATCACTTCCGCAGACACATCACCATCAACTATGTTACAGATATCTACGTAGTGTTTAAGGATGTTATTCCGACCCGTAATTCCTTCTTTGGCCATTAAAGATGGATTAGTGGTAACTCCATCCAATACGCCAAGGGCCTGTGCTTCTGCGATCTGATCTAGGTTGGCAGTATCAATAAAAAATTTCATGTATGTTTTATTAGGGTGTGTGTAATACGCTTTCCGTACTAGCCGGCAAATTTACAGTTTATAATGATTAATTAATAGCCGCTCATACCATTTGTCTGGCAACATATGTTTTAGAAAAACAGACATTTTTTGCGTTCGTTTTCCCACTTTATAGTGGATCTTTGGATTAGAGGTTTCCATGATTTTAAGGACTTTGTATGCCACTTCTATCGGATCGGAACCCAATTCTACATGTGCATTGATATTGTCCAGGGTGTTTTTATAGGCTTCCTTGTATGGGGAGTCTTCTTTGACCGGGGCGTGAAAACGACCATCGGCAATATTTGTGGCAAAATCCCCGGGGGCCAGATTCGTGATATGCACACCAAAATCTTTCGTTTCAATTCGAATGGCCTCAGTGATCAATTCAAGGGCGCCCTTACTGGCCGAGTATACACCGCGGTATGGCAGTCCCATATATCCGGCAATAGACGTTATATTAATGATCATTCCTTTTGCAGCCCGGCGCATATGAGGTAATACTGCTTGCATTACTTGTACAGGGCCACTAAAATTGGTTTTCATCACCTTATTAATCTCCGAACCTGGAGTTTCTTCCACAGGTCCGGTTATGCCAATCCCGGCATTGTTGATAAGCACGTCTATGCGTCCGTGTTTTTCAACAGTACCATTAATTGCCGATCTGATACTTGAAGTATTTGTGACATCCATTGAGACCAGCTCTATGGCTGAATCCAATTTTTTCTGATCTAAAAAACGTGTAGTACCTATTACGGTATGTCCTTTAGATTTCAAGAAAACACCTATGGCTCTGCCAATGCCTGAAGACCCGCCGGTGATGAAAACCACTTTCTCTTCCATGAATGTTACTTGTGAAGCTGGAGTAATGCGCAATTCGCGCTTCGCAAATATAGGAATGAATCCATAAAAAAATGGCAAGCTACCTACATCGCACTGCTACAACCGTCTACCCTTGCTGTGTTCCCACCCTGGGGGATTCAACGGGAGCTAGTCGTGTAGGACTTGCCATTGACAAAGATACGACCTTTTAAATTTGGGGCAATCACTCTGGCTGATTAATTTCGTATCCGAAAAACACAAATTCATGAACTTTTTAAAATTCGCTTGTTGTATTGTTCTAGTTTCCTTCCTTACCTGCAACGAGGATCCGGATCCTGCCCGTTTTTTTACTATCAATATTGAGCCAAAAGCAAGTACATATCAGGCCGGGGATACTATCAATTTAAAATTGGTTAATAAAAAGAATCTTGAGGTTTCAAAAGTGGTTTATAGTATTGACGGCAAATCCCAATCCAGTGAAAAGGGCTTCATTTTACCTGAACAAAGCTTGGGCAATCAAGAAATTAAGGCAGAAGTAATAATTGATTCTGATACCTTATTTATCTTCAAAAAGCTTAAAATACTTGCTTCGAAAGCCCCGGAAATTTTTACATATGAAATAATAAATGAGTACCCTCATGATATGAAAGCCTACACCCAGGGACTGGAATTTTATGGAGATACGCTATATGAGAGTACAGGGCGAAAAGGACAATCAAGTTTGCGAAAAGTAGACTACAAAAGCGGCTCTGTACTGAAAAAAATTGATCTGGAACCCAGCTATTTTGGGGAAGGTCTGACCATAAATGATAATAACATTTACCAGTTAAGCTGGCAGGCCGGAATCGGATTCATCTATCAGCTGGATGTCTTTAAAAAATCAGGTTCCTTTCAATACGGCCAGAGCAAAGAAGGCTGGGGTCTCTGCCACGACG
>JAOTYW010000165.1 GCA_029861705.1 Flavobacteriaceae bacterium | reverse complement strand
GATTCAGGTCGGTTTTTATGACACCCTCCAGGGGGCGGTTGAGATCGATCACGATATAGACGGACTCTGGTTATTGGATGTATACGCTGTAAATGGAAATACCATTGAGTTGTATGAGCCGCGAACAGACACATCGTATTACCTGGAAGGGTATCAACGAAATACGTTCGATTACGATCAGGTCTTTTACGAGAACATACATTACTTCCTGCAGGAATACGAAGCCTGGGAGAAAACCTTTACCAGTGTTGAAGGTGCCCTAAATGAGTTTGACGATGAAAATTTCCTTCAATTCTTCAGTGGCGGATCAAGCGATACGTTCAGGTCTTCTGTTGATGGCACGGGAACACCGATTAGTCAGCTTGTATGGGATTACGAAGGAAATTATACGGTATATGACGTGCCTGGGGATGAATCTTTAAAAACGCTTACCCTGGATTATGATTATTTAGGAGACGATTATTTTGAACTTTATGTCATAGACGATGGTACAATAGAATTATACCATCCGGATAGTGGAACGATTTACGAATTTGGCGGCCAGGGCTATCTGCAATTCCTAAAGTCGAAATCCGGAAAAGGAACACAAGCGCGCAAGCGAGTGAAAAGAACACTTCCGAAAATGCATGTAAAACGGCAGCGGAAATAACACATTTTTTGGTTGGTAAGTTGATTGGTAGCCATCCTGACCTTCGGGTCGGGGTGGCTTTTTTTAGATCAGGGCGTTTTCAATATTGGAATCCAGCGTAAATAAGCAGGCTGTGCGTAATTGGTTAGGTACTTCCTGTAAACGATAGAGATCCAGATCTTCTTTGTTGGGAAGTTCCAGGATGTTGAGATCAGCTAGCGGAGCTTCGGCCCACATTTCAGGTGTTCTGTGTACTACTTTGATGCCGGTATCTTTGGGCATGCGCGCCAGGATCTTAATTTGTTCCAATTCTTTTCGGATCAGATCTTCTTCAAGCGTAGCGTGATCCCTTACTGTTTTTATAAGATTTATCTTAGCATTCCAGTTTTTTCGAATGATCAAACCACACAAGATGGCGAGGTCGTTATTTCCCAGGTCGAGTTTATCTTCCCAGTTTTTTGGGATCACATCCAGCCAAATATTGATCACTTTTTCAATACCAAAGCCCACACTTTCATAGGTGGCCAGGATGAGCATGCCCCAGTTCTTACTTTTGGTTTCTTTAATAATGGGAAGGAATTTTTCCTGTAAGCCTTCTTTGCTTTCATCCAATTTCAGAAAAATAGTATTCGGTTTAAAAAAGGCTGTTTCCAGTGCCTGCATGCTTATACTCACTGTTTTCCCAAAATCCTGGCCGTCAACTAAAGTATAGGAAGCAGAGATACTTGCTTTTCTAAACGAGTTCATCAATTGTGGCAAATATTGCTGCAGGCGTTCCTCTTCACCCCCTAAAAGCATGCCGATCACTTTGACAGATCCCCTGGGATGGGTTAGGGCATATATCAATCTGTATGCGCCCTTTAATTCCTTGGCCGCCTCAATGGGTATCAGTAATTCGGGTTGCCATGCCCTGGCCTCTTTGGTCGGGGACAACTGATTGGAAATTTTTGTTGCCCAATGGGCGATTGCAGTAAACATACCGCTTCGTACATCACCTTTAGTACTAATTAATACTTTTTTCAGAAGCATGGCATAAAAGGCGATAACCACAGCCAATGCGATCAGGGAAACGGTAGGATTAATAATAAACATGACCAAAAAACACCCGATAGTCCCAATAAGGGGAACAAGGATCGGGACTTTAAGCATGGGCCTGAAACTGGGCAGTTCCAGTCTTTGCTCTATGAGTACAACTACATTGATCATGGCATAGGTGATCAGGAAGAACATGGTGATCAAGGGGGCAATGGCATTCAGATCCCGGAATAACAAAGAAATAATAACCACTACCATGGAGAAATAAATGGCATTGCTGGGTTCGCCAGTCCTCCCTAATTTGGCAAAGAAAGGACTGCGCGGCAGAATATTTTTTTGACCCAGGGCATAAAGAATACGCGGCGCTCCAACCATAGAACTCAGGGCCGAAGAAAAAGTAGCTCCAAGCAAACCGGCAACAACTATGGGCTTCCAGAGGGAGCGATCGATAAAAATATAGTAGTCACTTACCAATTCTTCAGGTGTTGCCATAACCGAGGCAACCAGGATAAGGAGAATATAGATTATGCCGGTAAGTCCTACGGCATACAGGGTGCCATTGGGAATACTTTTCCTCGGGTTGCTCAATTCCCCGGACATGTTCACGCCGGCCATAATGCCTGTTACAGCCGGGAAAAACACGGCAAAGACCAACCAAAAAGATCCTTCCTTAAAACCTGTCAACAAGCCTTGAGAATTAAAAATTGGTTCTCCTTCAAAATGTCCGAACCATTGAATATTATCCATATCCAGTGTAGTATCCATGGCTCCGCCTATAATACTGATCAAAGAGCCAAAGATGATGGCCATGATGACATACTGTATCTTAAAAGCCACATCTGCACTAATGCCGGCGATAAGGGCAATGATACCGAATGCGAGTATATCTATCAGCAAAGGGTCATGTGCAGGAAAGATCCACAGCCAGCCTTCACGGAAACCAAAAATATACATAGCCACGGCACAAGCCTGAGCCAGGTAGAGAGGGATACCAATACTACCCCCTATTTCAAGTCCAAGCGATTGGGATATGATAGAAAAGGCGCCTCCGGATTCGATCCGGATATTCGTCGTCATGGAGGCCATGCTCAAACTGGTACAAAGGGTAATCAGAATAGAGATACCCACTATGACTAATGCGCCCAAGACGCCTGCATTTCCTACAACCCAAGGGTGTCGGATGTACATGATAACCCCGAGAATGGTTAGCACTGTGGGTGTAAAAACACCCTGGAAGGTGCCAAAATATTTAGTCTTCCTGGGGTTATTAAAATACTTGAACAAATCCGGCATTGTTTGGTATTGGTCTAAGAAGGTAATTTTTCTGGTCGAAATACAAAAATTGAAAAGGTACTTTCTACTAAGTTTTCTAATGAAAATAACGTACCTTTTTAGAGGCAAAATTACCGATTATGGAATCAAAATATAAGATGGAAATGGCCAACAAAGGTCATGAGGAGATCCCGGGAAACCCATCCACGGCAACCAGTAGTAAGGAGAAGTTAAATGACAGGTCTAAGGGCGTGCCGCTACGTGTGTTAAGCGAAGAGGATTGGGCGTTTTGGATTGAAAACGGCTATGTGATTATTAAAAATGCTGTACCCAAAGAACAAGCACAGGCAACGGCCGACTTTCTATGGGAATTTGAGGAAAAAGACCCCAAAGATCCGTCTACCTGGTACACAGCTCCCAGGGCAGAAATGAAGATGAAAGAACTGGCGGGCACCGGTATGGTGGAAGTTTATAACAATCAGCATTTATGGAATAACCGCCAAATGCCCAGGGTCTATGATGCCTTTGTAGATATCTGGGGCACGGAGAAATTATGGGTGACCATAGACCGGGCAAATTTGAATTTTCCAATCCGGGAGGGTTTTGAGTATAAGGGATTTATCCATTGGGATTATGACCCGGAAACACGGCCGCAGAATGTACAAGGCGTACTGGCTTTGGCTGATCAAACAGATGAAAATATGGGAGGTTTCCAGTGTATTCCATGGCTTTATAGAAATTACGACAGCTGGAAACAGACACAGCCTGAAGACCGCGATAGGTTTCAACCAGACACTACCGGACTGGAAGACAAGATCGTCAAAGTGAAAATGGAAGCAGGCGATCTGTTGATCTTTAACAGCACAGAACCGCACGGTATCCGTCCGAACAAATCAAAAGATAAGATACGGATGGCCCAGTATATTTCCATGATGCCAGCCGAGGAAGACAATGAGGCCATGCGTCAATGGCGCATCAACTCATGGAAGAACAGGATCGCTCCGGAAGGCTATGCTTTTCCCGGTGATCCAAGAAACTGGGAACAGGAGAAATATGAGCGGGCAACACTTTCAGAATTAGGAGAGAGGTTGCTTGGTTTGAAGAGTTGGGAGTAGTTCCACGAGAGTTGACAGTTGACAGTTGAGGGATGACCGAAGTTTAAATTAGAAAGTGTTCTTTTCAGACAACAGACAACAGACAACAGACAACAGACAACAAAGTCCGAGCTGAAAAGATGCCCGGGTTAAAATCCCGGAAAATTAAAAATGCCCTTTTAGGGTTCCTGCCTGCGAATTAATTCTATTTTTGCGCCCTTATAATCGCAAGGCGTGAAAAAATATTTAAACCTCTTTGATTTCTCCCAGCAGGTTAATTACCGAACGGAGATTTTATCCGGACTTACCGTTGCCCTGGCTTTGGTACCAGAGGCGATCGCCTTTGCACTTATTGCAGGTTTATCACCTCTTACGGGACTTTATGCCGCCTTTGTCATGGGACTTGTTACTTCAATCCTGGGTGGAAGACCGGGAATGATCTCCGGCGCTACCGGGGCGATAGCCGTCGTTATTGTTTCGCTTGTTCAGGATCATGGTGTAGAATACGTTTTCGCTGCAGTTGTGCTTGCCGGAATAATTCAGGTAGGAGCCGGACTATTACGCTTGGGGAAATTTATGCGACTCGTACCTCATCCGGTGATCTTTGGCTTTGTCAATGGCCTGGCCATAATCATCTTCATGTCTCAGATAGACCAGTTTAAAACCCTGGAAGGGAGTTGGCTTTCAGGCATGAGCTTATACATATTTATTGGCCTGGTTGTACTAACCATGTTGGTGATCTGGGGCTTACCAAAACTCAGCAAACTTGTACCCGGCTCATTAGCGGCCATCTTGTTGGTATTTGGAATAGTGGTAGTTTTTGGATTAGATACGCGGACAATTGGCGATATAGCTTCTATAGAAGGAGGACTACCCCCCTTTCATTTACCTGCCGTGCCCATGGTGTTTGAAACCCTTGAAATTATATTTCCTTATGCAGCCATCATGGCCGGAGTTGGTTTAATTGAAAGCTTGCTTACACTCAATATTATCGATGAGATCACTGAAACCCGGGGTCGTGGAAATAGAGAAGCCGTGGCTCAGGGGACGGCCAACATATTGTCAGGTTTGTTTTCCGGGATGGGGGGTTGTGCCATGATCGGCCAGAGCCTGATCAATACTTCTAACGGGGCTCGTGCCCGACTCTCAGGAATAGTAGCAGCGGTGATGTTATTGGTTTTTATCATGTACGGATCGGCCTTAATAGAACAGGTGCCTATGGCTGCTTTAACCGGCCTTATGATCATGGTGGCCCTGGGAACTTTTGAATGGGCCAGTCTCCGCACTTTTAGGCGTATGCCCAAATCAGATGTACTGGTGATGGTTTTGGTTACACTGGTTACTATATTTCTACATAACCTTGCCCTGGCAGTCTTAGTAGGTGTGATCATTGCTGCCCTGGTTTTTGCCTGGGATAATGCCAAACGCATCAGAGCGCGAAAGCACATAGATGCAGACGGGATAAAGCATTACGAAATTTATGGGCCTTTATTTTTTGGATCTACGGCACTTTTTAGTGAAAAATTCGACGTGTTGAATGATCCTGATGAAGTTATTATTGATTTTCAGGAAAGCAGGGTTGTCGATATGTCGGCCATTGAAGCCTTGAATAAGATCACTGAACGCTATTTAAAAGTAGGGAAGAAAGTGCACCTAAAACATTTGAGTAAGGATTGCCGCAGGTTGCTCAATAATGCCGATGATATTATTGAGATCAATGTGATGGAAGATCCTACC
This sequence comes from Flavobacteriaceae bacterium, assembly GCA_029861705.1. Lineage (GTDB taxonomy): Bacteria > Bacteroidota > Bacteroidia > Flavobacteriales > Flavobacteriaceae > HDS-28. Next base: position 489 of record JAOTYW010000165.1, on the reverse strand, counting down.
TATAAAGTTGCCGTCGATAAAATTTAGTACAGCATTTGAAAAATGATCAATCCGCAGTCCGGACGATCTGACATTCTTTTGATTCAGTATCGTAGTAGAGTATTCCGGTTTCCTCTGTATCCATTATCATTACTATATCACCAGAGGTATTCCATACGGCTGACTGCCCTACAGTGACACCTGTCGCAGCAGGTCCAACACAATTGACCATAGCTGTTATGATCCCTTGTTCTCTTGCCATTTCAGAGAGTATCTCATGTGCTGCAGCCGTGCCTTTAGTCACTTTGGCCACACTGGCTATATAAAGTTCGGCGCTCGCATTAAGCGCATCTTTCCTGTGCTGGTCAATAGAAAGCTCGTAACATATGGCAAGGGCCACAACAACACCTTTTATATGCAAAGGGGGAAGGTTGGGCCCGGGCACAAAATAGGCCTCTTCATCCGGATGGATATACTTTTTACCATAGGTCTGTCTCGGGGCATTCGGTG
>JAOTYW010000164.1 GCA_029861705.1 Flavobacteriaceae bacterium | reverse complement strand
TCTTGATCATCCCCTATTCACTCCTACTCACTGGCAAGATCAATTGATCTGATTGATAATAATGCCTGATACCTATTTGACCAACCGAACAACAATGTTGCAAACCTGGCCGTCTGGTTTACCTGCCCGCCGCTGTGCCCGCATCTGGAGGGGCCGGCAGGTTTGGGATTGGTTCTACTTGAAGTATGCAAGCAATAGAATAATGTAATTCTGGCAGATTTTAAACTTTTCCAAAAGTTGAATTAATCGACAAAATGTGCCACTTGAATCCAAAACCTATGAAAAATTCATAAGTAGTTAGCAGATTTTTTAGTGCAATTTTGTTTTTGAGATTATCCCAAATCGTAACATCATGAACAAAACGTACCCCCTTTACCTGCTCTTTGGCCTCAGCGCATTACTTATTTGTCCTACGCTAAATGCACAAAATGAATCGGGTCCATATAAAGTGACTAGTAAGGCCGAAACACAAAAGAGAATAGACGATTATCTGCAACTCTTTAAACTGGGCTATACTGAAAAGGAAATTTTTGAAGACCTTGGCAATGTCAACTTTCTGATTGAAAATTATGAGACTGCCGTGTTTTGGTATGAAAAACTTCAAAATATTACTGAAGCAGGTGAATTGAATTCAAATTACTATGATCGATACCGGTTTGCCATGCATAAACTTGGCTTAACAAAAGGGAACGCCGTACTTAAAGAAAAAGATTGGATGGCGATGATCAGGGAGGATTATCAACTCAATACAGGAAATAGTCGAACAATGTCTCATCCCGAGGCAGCGGAACTGGCCAACCTTTCAGATCTACCTGCTCTCACGGACGATTCCGATTTGGGTCCTGCAGCACATATTTTGGCCTACGATCCGCCTATGGCCATTACTAATAACGGTACCACGGCGTTTTTTACCTGGCCAATTCAGCAAAAGCCCTTGTATGGGATGTTTTCTAAGGAGGAGACCGTGTACAAGATATACAAAGCCACTAAAATTAATGGAATTTGGAAACAGGCGAAGCAGATCGCAGTATGTCCTAAATACGCATCAGCTCTGCATCCTACTGTGTCACCGGACGGGAAAAGGTTGTTTTTTGCTTCCAATATGCCGGGAACCTTCGGAGCCTATGATATCTACGTCAGCGATATCAGGAAAGATGGTAGCATCAGCAATCCAAGAAATCTTGGTGAAAAGGTTAACACCGCTAAAAATGAACTCTATCCAAACGTGGTAGAGAATGCAATGCTCACTTTTGCTTCTGACGGCAGGAAAGGACAGGGTGGCCTGGACCTCTACGCCGTAAAAGTTGGCCGGCAAAGTTTAAGCCTTGCCGTTAACCTAGGCGATCCTATTAACAGCTCCAGGGACGATTACGCCCTTTCGATCAATTCTGACAAAAACAGGGCATACGTATTATCAAATCGCCAAGGAGCACAAAAAGCTGTTCAGCAAATTGCCTTCACATACAATGAGCGTGATGGCAAGGCTGAGACAGTATTTGCCGAAAACCAATTCATGGAAATCCTTAATTCTGAATTAAAAAAAGGTTATTCCAATACCGTATTTGACGATCAAAACCCTTAAAAATTTCCGAAGGAAGCACCTATAAATGGCCCGGTTAACCCCCAAATCTTAAAACAAAAGGCTATGACTTTAAAGCGTTTCACTTTTGATAAAAAATCTGTCGATAATCAACACGACAAAATGGATACTGTCCAACCCATAAATGGTACTATTGACAAGGTTCTGTTGATACTGTTTGCCATCGTCCTATTCGGTTTGTTCCTCGGGATAGCGTCAACCTACGCCCAGGAATCCGGTCCCTGGACAAAATTGAACAAACCGTTTCACAATCAGCTATTTTTTAACAGGCACCTCATTAATCCTACTTTTTCCCTTGTACGGGAGAATAAATCATACCTGAATATTTTGCACAGGAACCAATATGCCTCCTATGAAGACAATTACCAGAACTATTACCTGGGGTTCAGCAATAAGGTCAACGAACGCACTGCCCTGGGGATAGGTATATACGGATCCTGGCTTGGGGTAATGCAAGAATTTGGTTTTAATGCAAATTATGCCACAGCTGTGCCACTTGGCGAGAAGAGCAAACTTACTTTTGGAACCAATATCACCTACCTCAGCGAAGGATTAGACCAAAGCAGGATAGTCTCCGTAGAAAACGACCCTATAATTCGCGAATCACGCAAGGAAAACAAAATTGCCATTCAACCCGGGATTGCACTTTCCGTTGGTAAATTCGATCTAGGTTTATACGCCAGAGACCTGATAAATTACAACCAGACTACCAACAATATCATTACGAACATGCACCTGCAAAATCTTATGGGTTCACTGCAATTTACCCATACTATGAGCGTCCAAAATGGACTATTTGCCAATGCGCGGATAATGCCTCTAATACAGCTTGGAATGGATAAAGAGAACAACATGAACTATGTGGGCTCCTTGTTGCTCGACCTCCCGGATTATGGGTGGTTACAAACTGCTTACCAACAAGATTATGGCGTATCATTGGGCCTTGGGTTTAATGTAAGCAAGAAATTATCCCTGGGTTATTTGATGGAAAAAGACATTAGTGAAGCAGGCGCCAACCTTGGATGGAATCACGAAGTGTCCCTGGCTTATGCCGTTAAGGATTATCCCGGCATGCAAAACTTATATGCCAATAGTTCTGAAGACGGAAGGGTAGATGAGATTGTGAAAAATTACGAGGAGCAGATAGTACAGCTCAAAGCTGAACAGAATATGGCTGGGAACCTGAGTCAATCCCTGGCCTTTGAGAACAGACTAATACTTGACCAATTAATATTGAGACAAGATTCGATAGAAAAAGCGCGTAATAAAATGTTCGAAAGGCGGTTTGAAACCATGGTTCGCCTGTTGCGCAACGAAGTACAAAAAGAAACAACCCCCCCAGCACGCATCCCGAGGGAATCCTATGGAAGAATGGGAACCGCGGTAGCAGAAGTTAAGGAAAAGCCGATTAAACCTGTGAAAGACACGTTTGATAAGATCATCGATTTGCCTTTGAAGTCTAACAATCGGTCAGATATCATTGGGGTCAATTCTGGTTATTATTTAATTGCCAATGTTTACAAAAACAAACGGTATTTAGCTGCCTTCATGGCTCACTTGCAACTAAAAGGTCTGGATGCCCGGCAATTTTATAATAAGAAAAATGGGTTGTATTACGTATATCTGGCCGATTTTAAATCAAAAAATGCTGCGGAAAATGCCTATGTTTCCAATCTTGACGGGGCATATGGAGAAGAAAAATGGATTATGGAAGTATATAATCCCATGGCTACGGCCGACGTGATCTACGAGGATCAATAAAGAAACGATCGAATAGTTGATAAACCTTAAAAAAATATGTCATTGACCGAAAAACACTGTGAATTTTAGAACAATATCAGATATTGTCTTAAATTAAAGTATGAATTAAACCCCAAATTGTTGTATAACTCATAAACCCCCAATCGTATGAGACCACACTATTGCAACCTCCAGCCTCTTATACTGAAACTCAGTTCCCGAGCAACTTAGTATTAAACCGGAATAGTAACAGATACCGGGCAAAAGATCTATCATAAGACATATTTCTTTGCCCTTAGGAACCCATTTCCAAGAATGGTGTATGGGATTTCTCTGTCTATATCCACAATTTCGATCTGGACCTCTTTTTCACCTATTTTACAAAGTTCCCGTATGCCATTAAAACGAATCGAGCACACTTCCCCAAGCTGTGCCCGGACCCGGAATGATCTAGATAGACTAGACATAATTCCTGGTATTGATTAATGAATCATAAATCGTAATAATGCAACCCAAATCTGATAATCATGAAAACGAATTTACTCAGCGTTATCGCAATCGAAAACGACATCCAATTCCACGAGGCGTACCGGTATTACTTCAGCAAATATGTCGATTTCCCCCTGGTAGGCCTCTTTAGTTCCTTAGAAGATGCCTTGATAGATTTTAAGGAGACCATGCCGGATATAATCATTACCGATATGTCTTTCCCCGGAACATTGGGAATTGACGGCTTTTCCGATTTCCGAAAAATGAATCCGAATGTTAAAATTATTGTAGCCAGTGAGGAAAACGAATTTAGTATGATCAAAAGCGCCTTTAAAAATGGGGCAAACGGATTCCTCACCAAGCCACTAACCAAAAAACGACTTAAGAATGCGTTGTATTCGGTTAAATACGAAGGTGCGGTATTAAGTAATGATATCGCGGCTAAGCTGATCGCGATGTTCCATCAGAAAAGCAATAATTTTTTCTCCAAACGCGAAAATGAGATCATTGAATTCCTTTGCCAGGGAGATACGTACAAAACCATTGCAGATCAATTATATGTGACTACTTCAACCATAAATTTTCATATACAGAATATTTATTTAAAACTCGATGTCAACTCGAAATCCGAGGCGCTAAAAAAACTACGGGATTTGGAATACATTACACCAATGTCATAATTAACGGCTGGTCGTATTTTAGCATTATCATCTGCAAATAACCGCGCCGAAAGCGCGGTTATTTGCATTTCAAGACAAGCTTATACAAATTTGGTTACCCCCGGGACCGGGATATTGTAATTTCCGTCAGCGTCGGGTAATGTAGGAGCGATCGAACCCCAATTCAAATCATCGGGTACTAAATCTAGGTTGGAATTCAGGGCTTGATCCCAGGTAATGATATCTCCCGAATATGTCGCCATCCTCCCCATGATTGCTGTCAAAGTAGCTTTGGCCCCATTTTCAGCATCAACTAAAAGTTCTGATTTTGTCCTGATTGCCGCAAACAACCTGTCGTGTTCAACCTGGTACGGATTGGCATCGTTCTCCTCTTTATGCAAATCGGAATAATTGAAATGCTCTCCACCGTTCAGATCCATTATTGTTCCCTTTCCTATGTTCATGGAACCCAGACTGCCTTGAAATACCTCATCGACCCTATTATTACATCCTTTTTGGTGTCTGCATTGACTAGACACAACCGCTCCGGATGGATAGGTGAACTCTACAAAATGGTGGTCAAAAATCTCTCCATGATCCTTTCCGGTTCTCACCTGCCTTCCTCCCATGCCCTGTGCTATTGAGGGATATTCCCCGAGGAACCAGTTGGCCACATCTATATTATGGATGTGTTGTTCAAGGATATGGTCGCCACAAAGCCAGTTAAAATAGTACCAATTGCGCATTTGATATTCCAATTCGCTTTGTCCTGCCTCGCGTGGTCTTACCCATACGCCTGCGCTGTTCCAATAAACCTGACCAGAAACGATCTTGCCCATGGCCCCCTGTTGAACCTGGTCATATAAGGTGATGTATTTTTTTTGATAGTGCCGTTGAAGTCCAACAACAACATTCAACTTCTTTTCTTTCGCCAATTTAGCCGACTTAAGTACGCGTCTGACCCCTGTTGGATCCGTTGCCACTGGTTTTTCCATGAATACATGTTTGTCTTGTGCAATGGCATATTCAAAGTGTAATGGACGGAATCCTGGTGGGGTTGCGAGTATCACCACATCGGCCAGGTCTATAGCTTTTTTATAGGCGTCAAATCCTACAAAGCGATTTTTCTCCTCGATTTTGATTTTTCGCTCCCCTTCAAAATGCTCTTGAATAGCATGAAGGCTGCCCTCCAGTCTATCCTCGAAGGCATCGGCCATTGCCACCAATTTTACATCCGGATCTGCGGTTAAAGCCTGGACTACTGCTCCCGTGCCACGTCCACCGCAACCTACCACCGCTAGTTTTAAAACTTCCACCCTGCCAGTTTGCGCCATGGCTCCAAATGGAATTGTACTGGTCAATATCGCCCCTGTGGCCAGCCCTGTCGTCTTTACAAATGACCTTCTGTCTACCGTGTGATTTTTCTTGTTTGTAGTTTGATTACCCATGATATTTAATTTGTATGCTTTTCTTTCCAATAGATTTGTTGCTCCCTGGGGCTAGGTGTAATATACGGCCTCACAATTCTAAACCCAACAAATGCCGCATCTGTATGCCACCATTTACTTTTGGGTATCTGTGGATCGCGCATTTTCCATCTTTTTTCTGAATACCCCCTTGAGGCACTTCTTATTTTGTCCGAACTATCTTTCCAGGACCCTCCACGAACAACCCTGGGGTAAGTTTTCACGGGTTTCTCAAATGGATTAACCGTTTTACTTCTCTTCCGTTTATCATAAACCACTGCATCGTAGGCATCAAGAGTCCAT